>JANQKX010000185.1 GCA_028280915.1 Kiloniellaceae bacterium | reverse complement strand
GGTGTAGTCCTCGGCCATGGTCAATGGCACACGTCCGAGTGATTCGACGGTGACGCCGGCGGCCGCGGGGATCCGAGTTTCCACGGGCTTGTTTTCACTGGCCTTTTCCGGCTGTTCGGGATCCAAATTTGATTTTGCCGTACATCCAGCCAACAAAATCGCGGCCAAAGTTGCCAGATAACGCTTCTTCATTTCGGCGTCACATTCGGCCGGGGCCATTTTTTCGAAAGCTCATGGGGCACGTGGTCCCGGTCGATGGGTATCCACTGCTTTGAGGTGAAGTGATAGCGCAGCGCGGTCTGGCCGTAGGTCAGGATATAGGCCGCGATCGGCTCGCCCTGGGCGCTACGATAGGTGAACATGTGGCCGGTGCCTCTGATGACATGGCCTTTAGGCGTGGTCATTTTCTCCGATCCGGTCAAAAATCGTGTCAATAGTCCTGATAGCGGCCATGACCTTGGAAAGGGTTTTTTCGAGGTCTCGGGTTTGTCGAACGGTAAAATTGGGCCGGTGAAAGCGAATTGAGTGGTTGAGTGCATCGGCGTACTCCCTGAGCTGCCTGCGGGCTCGCCGCATGGCGCCAATCATGTTTGGGGCTTGGTTGATAAGCTCGGCGTTGCCCTGGGCGTCTGGTCCATAGCAGCGCGCTATGGCGCATTGCATCTGTCCATGCGGGCCTTGGTTGGTGCCTGGCTCGCCCCAAACCTCGTAACAGTGGGTGAGGGTGCTGCCGCCCTTTTTGACGTGCCAAGGTGGGCCGCTCGCTCGTTTCATTGTGCGGTTTCCTTGGTTTTGGCCGGGTTTGGGTACTCGGCGTCGTATTGCTCTTCGAGGCTTTCAGAAACGCACTCGATAATCGTGATGGCGTCGGAAAACTCGCTAAGGCATCTTTGCCATTCTTCGTCTAGCTCTTGATTTTTAAATGAGTAGACGTGGTCGAGATTTGTCCGTAGTTCGTCGAGCCGCACGAAAACGTCGTTCAATGTTTTCTGGGCGTCCCTGATGCGGCCGACTTGGTTAAGTCTTTTTCGCTGTTTCTTGTCGAGCATTGTTCCTAGACCTCTGCCGTTGGCTTGGCGTCGTTTTCTTCGGCGATTTTGGAGAGGATCGCTTTTAGTGCGGCAATGCCTCCGGTGACTTGGCCGTTGATGTGCATGGCGATTGAGATGTCTATCCATCCGTCGAGCTTCTTTTCGGTGTATGTGCTGTCCAGGCAATCCCGGTGGTCTTCCAATCGGTCCTCGATCGTCTTGAGCACCTGCATCGCCATGGCGAGCTTTGTTTTCTCGTCCTCGGTCATCGTCATGCCTCCGCCAAGGCTTTGGCGTCGTAATAGCCTTCGCTATAGCCATCGTCCTTGCCGCGTTCGTAAATGGCGTCTGTGTCTTCGAAATCCTGGTATCCGTGCAGGGCTTCAACGGCATTTTCCAGGATGCTCGGTGGCGTGCCTTGGGTCAGATCTGCGATGTGGTAGCCTTCGAAAAACACCTGATTGCCGATGACTTTGAAGTCCATTTCCTTGTCCTTCCTGCTTATGTGGCGCAAAGGCCGTCGCACTCGTTGCCGAACAGGTCCATTTGGCCCAAGTCGGTGAGGGTGCTTAGATTGACGTCGGAAAGCGGGATACGTTGGCTATGCAGGTACTGCTGTTCGCGGATGCCCTTGGCCAAGAGGCTTTTCCCGCATCGGATTTTGCTATCTACCTGGATGGCTTCGTGCCATTCGGCGGGCGCGTTGTCCTTCATGTCGCGCCAATGGGCATTATTGTGGAAGGGGCATATGACGCATGACGACTTGGGCGCCTGGGGGTAGTTGTTCCGCTCGAGCCAAAGCTTGCAGTCCCAGCGGGTCATTTCCTGTTCGATCAGAGGCCATCGGTTTTTCTGCCATTTGACCCTGGGGTTTTTCATGCGACTGATCTCGTCGAGAGAAATTCCAATCCAGACGGTGACGGCTCCGGGCTTGATCTTTGCTCGGCCGGGCTTCCCGATAAGTTCCCGGATTTTCCGGTTAATCGGGGTGATCTTGTATTCGTGGGTGCATTGACGCCGGCCCATACCGCCGTTGCCCAGGAAAAAAGGCACGGCTGCAAACCTTCCGTTCCCAAATTCGTGGCAGGCCGTTTTGAGGTTCCCGTTGCTGACCGCGTGCACCGGAAACGGCAACTGGCCTTTGAGCCATTCGAGGTGATCGTAGACACGTTTGGGTTCGAACCCGGTGTCCGCGAAGATAGCGCAATCGGGCTTTTCGATTTCGCCTTTTGCGGCCATGAGCGCGATCGTCGTGGATTGCACGCCTGCGCCTAGGCTTAGGATCTGCATGTTCGATTTCCCTTCCTTTTCGGTTTGTGGTCTCGCCACAAACCCTGCTCCCGGCGAGGGTGGGGGTAGCAGAGGTCAAGCCCAAATGGCGGGAGGGGTATCACCCAACCCGTAGGGCCGTAGGAAATCAGAGATTTTTGGGGAGACCCGCCATTTGCCGCAGGGAAGGCTTTACCGTCGCGAGGGGCAAAGCCCCTTAGGGTTGGTTTTGGATGGTAAACCTGGTTCCTGTAACTCCTAAATCTTTGGCGGAGAACTGAGATCCAAGAGTATTTGAATTTGTTATGGAAATCGGGTTGTCGCAGAAAACAATGCTGCGGAATTTAAGAGTTTTCATAGAAAAGTCTCAAATTTCGGAGAATTAGAGAGCAGCCTCAGCCATGAGGTGCCAAAGGGTTGATACATACATCTTTTAGGGATAGTATGGTAAAGCGTAAAAGGGAGGATAGTAGCATGAGAACGCTAATAGGTTTCTGTTTGGTAATCATGTTTCTCAGCGTGTCCGCACCATCGACAGCACAACAGATGCACTACACCGACACCCACGGAAATGTCGTCGTCCCATGTAATCCAGCCGTCACAACCGAGAAGATTATTGAAACTGTTGTCGCACTTTCTAGTGATGCAGAGAAAGACTTCGGTCTCCTTCAAAGCTCAACAGAGACGCAGGTAGCGAAAATCATCTTTAACGAGCAGGATCAGAGCATGGTGTCTGTCCCCACTATCCAGTTAGCGAGCAACATATGCAACATTGTAAATAATCAATGCGTAACGGGCACAGGCTGTGATTCTGATCATCGTTGTAGTTTCTATTACAACAATAATATTCGATATTGTGGTTGTGTCACACGCTAGTTTGTTTCAGCGATGGGGCTGACAATAAAGTAGTCCCTTAAATGGCTGCTCTTGATGGTCTTTCGGTCGTTTACCTAGGCCACGCCGAATGGACAAAAATAGCCATCCTCGGATTGTTTTTTTTCGGGCGTTTGGAAAATACACATTATGCCCATCACAATGCGCTACCTATTGCCAGAATAGGATTAAATCGGTGGTCTGTTAGACAAATGGACCATTGTTTTTTCTGACTAGTGCTCATTCGGAAACTCCGGTATTCCGGCTTTTTTGGCTGCCTCATACAAGCGAGATCGATCCTCCTCCCGCTTCCAAAGTTTGCCATATCGCCATTGCGAAAGATTGAAACCAGGGTAAGCCTCCAGCAACTCAGCTACTTCCGTGGCGGCTTTTTCCGGTTTATCCAGTAGTGCGAAAGTCGCAGCCAGGAAAACCGCAGTTGTCGGATTGAATCCACCTGGAAACTTTTGAACTCTCTCTTCGGAAATTCGTATTACCTCAGCGTAGTTTCGGTTCATAAACTGAGCAAGCTGCATGAACGCTAAGTCCCTGACCGTCGTGACTGGGCTGAGACGGCTGGAAGTATTGAGGTGTTCCACTGCGAGAGGCGCATCACCGGCAAATTGAAGATAAAAGCCCATGAAAAGGTTGGCCTCATATCCGTTGGGCTCCAGCGCGAGTGCTTTGCGCACGGCCTCGACCGCTGCATCGGGATCTTCATTAGCAAGATGCGCGCCACCGAGCGCAATATATCCCCAGGAATAATCGGGATCCAATTCGATTGCTTTGTCGGCAAGTTCGAACGCCTGCGCCAGATGCTCAGCAGGCGTAGCGCTGTATTGAAAACGCACCTGAACCGAATAGTTAAACGAGAGACCGGCATAGCCACCGGCAAAGTTGGGATCGAGTTCGATCACACGCTTAAACAGTTCTTCTCCGTGCAAGATGTTTTTCTTTATCGGCTTGTCGACCGCCCGACGCGCCTTTAGGAAGACATCGTAGGCATCGATATTGGTCGTGTGTTTTTGCAGCAGCCGTTCATGTTCTCTGGCCTTCAGTGTCACGGCCAAGGCCTTTACGACATGATCCGTGATCTCGGACTGCACGGCGAAAACATCGGAAACGTCGCGGTCGTATCTTTCGGCCCACAGGTGAGCCCCCTTTAAGGCATCGGTCAGTTGAGTCGTGATGCGTAATTTGTCGCCAGCCCGCCGCACGCTGCCTTCCAGCACATAGCGCACACCCAGATCCTCGGAAATTTGCTTCACCTTTACCAATTCGCCCTTATAGGTGAAGCTGGAGTTGCGGGCGACAACGAAGATTCCCGAGACCTTCGCGATGTCGGTGATGATGTCTTCGGCAATTCCATCAGCGAAGTATTCTTGATCCTTGTCATCGGACATATTAGTGAAGGGCAAGACGGCAATTGACGGTATGTCGGGTAAGGGGAAGGCCATCTGGTCGAGCGATGCCGCCTCCACATCGCTCGTCCAAGGTTTCCACCAAACGGCAGCGCCGGCCGTCACCAAAACAACCACCAAGATCGCCGCCGCGAGGGACTTAAACCCTAATCTGGAACTTGTATTTTTAACAGTGGTTTTGCCTGCATCCTCCGGATCGGTCAGAACGCGGAAGACACGCACAGGGCGCGGAATATTTTTGACCGCGACCTCACCCCAATCTTCCAGACCATAGTCGAGCTTGTCCCGAATCTGATCCCGCGCCGAGCGAGAAATGCAGATACCCCCAGTGTCCGCAAGCGCTTCAAGTCTTGCTGCTACATTGACACCGTCACCGAACACATCTCCGTCTTGGAAGACGACATCTCCAAGGTTGATCCCAATGCGAAATTCAATCTTTTTGTCCTGAGCTTCATCCGCATTGCGCCTTGCCATGCCTTCTTGAATTGCCACGGCGCATTGAACCGCTTCAACGACACTCGCAAACTCGGCAAGGAGACCGTCGCCCATTGTCTTGAACAAGCGACCGTTGAATTCGTCGAATTTTGGTTCAATGAACTCTGCAAGGAGCGTTTTGAACGCTTGCAACGTGCCGTCTTCGTCTTCGCTGATAAGCCGGGAATAACCCACGACATCGGCCGCCAGGATTGCCGCAAGGCGTCGTTGTGGATCTAATGCGACCATTTCGCCATGCCACAAATCCAACCAATGATCAGCCAATTCTATCGATGACAGACGCAAGAGTCCATTGGGTCAAATTCGTGTGTTGTGGGTCAAAAATTCCCTATTCGGAATGTTTCAGTTCGAGTCCGCTGATGGGTTAATAGTGGAAGTCTCCGGCCCTTATCCTTCACACTCTTGGCAATTCGATAAAATCGGCCAGTTCTGACTTATACAGTTATTGAATTGCGTTTTAAGCTCTCTATCAAATCGGGAGTAATGTCTTTGTCTCTGAGGGTCGACCTAACCGCTAGCCTAAGATCAATTAGAAAATCGGCGGCGTTGTAGGTTTCCTTGATCTGAACGCGTACAAGCGGGATTTTGGTTGCTTGTAGGAGTTCATTCAAAAAAGCGTCTCGAACCTGGCGATCCTTTCGTTTGTGGGAGCTGTCGTCTAATTCAACAGCCGCGACTATTTCCAGGTTCTTTGGTTCGCAAAGCACGAAATCCACGTGCTTCATGCCGGTTCGGTTTAAAATCGAAAGCTTGTTTTGTTGCGGCAAAACGAGAAGGTCGGCTAGTCGAACCTGGCAAAAAATCAAATAGTGGCCTGTTAACTCGCCGGTCAAAAACTCAAAAAATCGCAGTTCGGCTTCGGTTAGTAGATTTTGCTTCCGACTAATCGTAGAAAAATCAATTTTTTTCCCGGCTTCTTTGGCACTGATCTCGGATGATTTTTGGTTTCGTTTTTTCTTTCTGTAGAAGTCCACTGTTCCGAAAAAGAGTATTGCAACAGCTCCGAGGAATACGAGGGCAAGGACCTCCGTCGTTTGATCTATCATTGCTAACCCGCCTAAATTGCTCGTAATTTTTTGTATTGATTATCATTCTCAATACGTTAAAGGCGAGTCTTTTTTTATATAGTCTCTTTAGGTTTTGTTTTAGCCTTGAGCTGCTTTGAGCGCGCGCTTAACGGTGCTGGTTGATACGTTGGTCTCGGCCGCGATTTCTTTGTTGCTCATGCCGTTGTCATAGAGCTGGCGGATTTTTTGATCTCGTTTTTTCCGGCGGCGCTGTTCTTCTTCGTCTTGAAACTTTTTCCAGTAGACGGCCACGGTGCCCCGCAGGATATCGTATTCGATGGAGACTTCGGAAATCGCGTCTTCCTCGTCCATGCCTTGCTGGACTTTTTGATAGACGTGCAGGGCGCTTTCTCGGCACTCCAGGGAGCTTTTTTCGGTCCTTTTGGATCGTGCGACCCGTTCCATGTATTTGTAATGGTTCATTTCCAGTAGGAGAGACACGTAATCCAAGAGCCGTTGGACGTGTGGCGCGGCTTCGGGTGGAATTGATCCGACCAGGGATAAAAGCTCCCACGCTTCGTGGTTACCGTTTCGATAATACTTCATGCCAGTTTCGCGGGGGCGAGGGTTTCTATCGTTATTCTTGAACGGTAGTATTTGAGAATAGTTCTCAACAGGCGGTAAAGAGTGGGGAAATTTTTCCCGTTACCTCTGTGAGTGCGCCTCATGGAAACGCGCATAATGTATATTATGGTAAATTTGATGTGATCAATTTTTTTGCAATGGTTTCAAAGGCCTGGCCTACGATCTACCAGATAACCGCTCGTCGAAAGGATAGCTGGACAGTCTCTCCACACCGTCCTCTCGGATCAGGAACTGGTCCTCCAGTTTGACGCCCTCGCCGGATCGATCCCAGCCCACATAGCTTTCCAAACAGATGATCATTCCCGGTTCCAGATGACCCTTCAAAGGATAGTCGCTTTTCAGGCTTTCATTGTGTGGCCCATTGTTGTGTGGAATGTTCGGGAATTCTCCGGACATACCCAGTCCATGGCCGATGCAGTAGTAGCGGCTTTTTTGGTGTTCCTCAGGGACACGCCAGGCTTTTTCTGCCAGTTCTCGATACTCAATGCCCGGCTTCAGCAGCGCCGCGTTGGTCTCTAGTTGTTCACGAGCGCGCCCGTAGAGAAGCTTTTGATCTGGAGACGCTCGACCGCCACCGCAGAGAAATGTCCGGGAAAAATCCACCGCATATCCTTCAAAGGCAATGGCGTCGGTGTCCAGGCACAGCAAGTCGCCGTGCTGCAGAGTTCGAGGGCCCGCTTCTTGGAAATAAGGAAATGTATTCGGGCCGCTCTGGAACAGTCGAGTGGCGATGTAGCGGCCTTCCTTTGCCATCAGCGCGTAATGGAATTCCGCCCAAACCTCGCATTCGGTCTTGTCGGGTTCCGCCTTCATCTCCAGTTGACGCACACCTTCCTCGACACGGCGCATGGCTTCACGGATGTACGGCAGTTCCACGGGCAGCTTGATCGCCCTGGCCCGGCTCATAACCTCTTGGCCATCCACGACGGTGACTTTTTGGCGCCAGAGCGCTTCAACCGCCTGATAGGGAAATCGATCCAAGCCGATGCGGTCGATGGAAACATCATAGTCGCGCATGGCCGCCACAATCAACCGGGCAAATCGCTCGGACGCGCCGGCAATATCGCCACCGGAGCTCACAAAGCAGAGCCCCTCCGACGTGCGGATCTCCGATATGGTGGGAAGGTTTTCGGCCAGATGCTCGCCCCCCACGTAGTCAAAAAGGATCGTCGGTCCTTCCGCCAGGATGAGCAGGTATCGGGCGGGCACGCGCACCGTGAACAGCGTCATGTTCGACGCGCCCGTCGCATACAACATTTGGGTGGGATCGATGGTCAAGAGCACGGGCAAACTCCGTTCCCGCATGTGCCGGCGCAGGTTTGCCAGCCGGGCTGAATAGAGTTCATACCGTCGTTCCGTCGAGGCTTCGGGTTTTTGTTGTGCCGGCATTCCTGACTCTTCCGTTTATGAATCGGGTCCATTTGTGAATCGGGTCCGATTGTGACTCGGGCAAATTCCTCAATCTAGGCAAAGAGGCTTCTGTTGCCCAATGGATTCAATTACCTTGCGGCGCAGGTCTGGAGCGTCGAGCCATGTGGATCAAGGGAATGAAGGTTGGAATTGTTGGCGGCAGCATTGCCGGCTGTGCCGCGGCGGCGGCCTTGCTGCGCGCCGGCTGTGAGGTTGAGGTCTTTGAGCGCTCGTCCCACGGGCTCAAGGACCGGGGCGCCGGCATCGCCATTCCCGAGCCCCTGCGCGCGGCGCTGACCGCCGGAGGCTATCTGCCAGACGACTACCCTTATTGTGAAACCAAGTGTCGATGGTGGCAGTTTCCCGACGGATCGCCGATGGGCCGCCGGCTGTGGACCCAGCCCAGCCGGGCCGTGGCCAACAATTGGGGCAATCTCTGGACCGCCCTTCGGAACCTGGTGCCCGACGGGAGTTATCACGAGGGCATGGCGCTTGATGCCTTTGAAACCAGCGATGACGCGGTGGTGGCCCGCTTCGCGGATGGCACGGAACGCTCGTTCGACCTTCTCGTCGGGGCCGACGGCTATCACTCGGCCGTGCGTAAAAAGCTGCACCCGGAGGCGGAACCGGTCTTCGCCGATTACATCCTTTGGCGCGGCAACTATCCGGAAGCCGCGCTCGATGATCGCGGCCTGATCGACGCCCTGGACCGGGATGCCGCCTGGCTGACCGTGCCGTTTCCCGGCGGCCACAGCGTCCTGTACATGATCCCCGATTTCGACGGCGGCACGGCTGTCGGCCACCGGCGGGTCAACTGGGGCATCTACGCGCCCTGCCCCCGAGCCCTGGCGCTGAACGGCGTGGAGTCCGAACCACCCGGAACCCTTAGCGACGCGGTCTATGGGGATCTCCCGCGCCTGCTCGCGGCCCATTTCCCGCCCGCCGCCGCCGCGTTGTTCGGCCATACAAAACAGGACGAACTGTCGATCCAGCCCATCTACGACAGCATCGTCGACAGCTATGTCGGCCAGCGCGTCCTTCTGATCGGCGACGCGGGCATCATGACCCGGCCCCACACGGCCAGCGGCGCCACCAAGGCCTTGGAAGACGCTCTGGCCATCGAAACCATCGCCCGGCAAGCCAGCGATCTGCCGGACTTCCTCGCGCGTTATGACGCGGAACGCTGCGCCAAGGCGAAAACCATCAGCGAGCTCGGCCGCCGCATGGGCCAGGCCCAGGTGGTCGACACCCCCGACTGGGGCAAGATGACCCCGGCCGACTTCGAGACCTGGGCCAAGATCATCCTCTCAGGCGACAAACTCTACCTCTATGACGAGCAGGATTGAAAACCCACGGCGGGGGGCCGATTGGCCCCTTAAGTCGGGGACTGCCCCTGCCCGCCCTTTGGGTATTACTTCGGAAGATCCGCCCCTCTATTCGATGAAGATGACATCACCGTCCTGAAGGGCTGAATTTTAGAGACTAAATCAAACAGAGTTACTCACAGTTCCCAGCGTGATTGAGGATGGCGATAGCGGCGTCTTTCGGATCAATTTCCGTTACATCCAAGGATAAAAGATTGGCGTGGTCCGGTTCTAGAATTGTGTACTTTTCCATGTATTCTTTTGGTGCCTTTGGATTCATTTCCTTCATGCGTTCTTTCCGTTCGGGCCGGGTAATGCGTTTTTCCATCTCTTCGAGAGAGCAGGTGAGCCGTACCGGCACGAAGATCGCGCCTTTTTTCTTAGCAACAGTTTCAACGTGCCTAAACCAGGCCATATCGTCGTCATCTTCATTGACGAGAACATTGGTCAAAACGTAGCTGCGCTCAGCTGGCGCAATGTGAATCATTGTATCGAAAACAGCATTCCAGATCGCCCGGGCGTTATCCCAGATGCGCGCCGGCAACTTTGTTTTGCCGTCCACGCCAACAACCTTGAACAAAGGCATGTTGATGGTTTGATTGTCGACCAATATCAAGCCGGCCTGTCGGCAGAGTTCCTTGGCAATGGTCAACTTTCCGGTGCCTGGAAAACCAAAGAGGTAGAAAACTGTGTTTTTCATCGTCGCTTGTACAGCGGCTTCCAGATATGGGGCCGCAAACACGTTGAGTTGCGTATCAGCACAATAACACCTGAACCAGGATTAGGCTTGCCTAAACCGCCGGCCATCCTGTTGATTCCGCGAAAAAAGCATGACCCGACGCTATGCCTCCGTTAGGCTGCGCGGCCATGAGCGTGGAGATCGTGAATTTGCCGGGCGATGAGGCTGCGGCCTTGGTGAGCCCCGGTTTGTTGTGGCCGGCCTTGCAGGCGCGTCTGGAGGCGCGTTTGGTGACGGTCATGGCCGACGCCGTGGGGCAACTGCCCTTCGCGCCGGCGGACCCGGCGGCGACCGTGGCGGCGCTGGTGCGGGAGTTCTACGGGCTCTATCCGAGCCGGCCGGTGACCGACAACAAGGGCGGCAGCGGCTTTAACGACAGCCTCTGGCTTTTTGTGCTCGCCCGCTTGATCGCGCCCAAACACATCCTTGAAAGCGGCGTGCACAAAGGCCACGGAACCTGGGTGCTGCGCCGGGCCTGTCCGGAAGCCGATATCGTCAGCTGTGACATCACTCTCAAGAATCTCATCTATCATGATGAAAACGCGCGTTATTTTGAGTGTGACTGGACCGATCCTAGGGTCGAGTTGTCCACCTGGGACAGGTCCCGCAGCCTGATCTTTTTTGACGATCACATCAGCCACGCCCAAAGGGTGCGCGAAGCCAAGGTCCGTGGCTTTCGATTGTCACTTTTTGATGATAACTTGCCGGTAGAAACGATCTACGCCACCGGCGGGCCGCCCTTGCCGACCTTGGCCATGATCATGGACGAGAGTCTGGCACCGGGTTGCGAGATTGCTTGGACAAGGAACGCTAAGTCATACAAATACCGCTATAAAGCGGAAGACATTCAGGGAGTTTCAGACGTGATCGACCACTATTTCATGCTACCGGATTTGGCCCCCATCAACCGCTACTCGGCGGGCTCCGGCCTTTCTTTCGTGCAGCTTGCGGAATAGGGTCATGATACGCTTGTCTCTCCCGGGTTTGGCGGCCGGCCTTTGCCTTGCCCTCACCTCGATCCTTGCGCTGGTTGCGCTCCTTGTCTTGCCGCCGGTCGCCTGGGCCGGCCTGGACGTCTACGAATCCCCGGCGCCGGCGGCGCCCATTGCCCTGCAGGAGCCCCCTGCCCTCATGGAAAAGGTCCAGGTGGGCGCCCTGCCCCCCATCTCGGAACGGCTGCCGGACACTCCCCTGGTGGTACCCACCACGGATTTCCGCAGCGTGGGCAAGTCAGGCGGGGATATCCGCACCCTGGTGACCCGGGCCAAGGACACACGGCTGCTGGTGGTCTACGGCTACGCCCGCTTGATGGCCTTTGACGATCAACTGAACCTGCAGCCGGACATCCTGGAAAAGCTGGAGGTGGAGGACGGACGGATTTTCACCTTGCACCTGCGCAAGGGCCACCGCTGGTCCGACGGCCATCCTTTCACCACGGAAGATTTCCGCTATTACTGGGAGGACGTGGCCAACAACGAGCTGCTGTCGCCGTCAGGCCCGCCGCTGACCATGAAGCCGGGCGGCGAGGTCCCCCAAGTGGACATCATCGACGAAACCACGATCCGCTATACCTGGCCCGGACCCAACCCGTTTTTCGTGCCCGAGTTGGCCGGCGCCCGGCCGCTGTTCATCTTCCGGCCGGCCCATTACATGAAGAAGTATCACGAAAAGTACGGCGACGCAGCCTTCATCGCACAAGAGGTGGAGGAAAACGGCGTGCGCAACTGGGCGGAACTGCACAACCGCCTGGACAACCTTTATAAGTTCGACAATCCGGCACTGCCCACCCTGCAGCCCTGGTTCAACACGGTGCGGCCGCCCACCACCCGCTTCGTGGCCGTGCGCAACCCCTATTACCACCGTATCGACGAGGCGGGCCAGCAGCTGCCCTATTTCGACCGCTTCATCATGCACGTGGTGGGCAGCGCTCTGGTGCCGGCCAAGTCGGGCGCCGGGGAATCCGATCTGCAGGCCCGGGGGCTGAATTTCACCGACTACACCTTCCTGAAGGAAAACGAGGAGCGCAGCGGCTATAACGTGCGCCTGTGGCGGACCATGCGCGGCTCCCAGTTGGCCCTTTATCCCAACCTGAACACCAACGACGCGGACTGGCGGGCGCTGGTGCGCGACGTGCGCTTCCGCCACGCCCTCTCCCTGGGCATCGACCGGGTGGAGATCAACAACGTGATCTACTTCGGCCTCTGCCTGGTGGGCAACAACGGGGTCTTGCCGGAATCCCCCCTCTACGACGAGGCCCAGCACCAGGCCTGGGCCCAGTTCGACCCGGAGCTGGCCAACCGGCTGCTGGACGAGATGGGGCTCACCGAGCGTAACGACGAGGGAATCCGTTTGATGCCCAACGGCAAGCCCTTGGAGATCGTAGTTGAGACGGCGGGTGAGAATACCGAAGAAGTGGACGTGCTGGAGCTGATCGGCGACACCTGGCGCAAGATCGGCGTCAAGCTCTTCACCAAGCCGTCCCAGCGGGAGTTGCTGCGCAACCGGATCTTCGCCGGCGACACGGTCATGGCCATGTGGTTCGGCTATGACAACGGCATTCCCACCGCCGATATGAGCCCGGAATGGATGGTGCCCGTGCACCAGCATTCCTTCCACTGGCCCAAGTGGGGCCAATACCGGGAGACCGGCGGTCAGTCGGGCGAGCCGGTGGACATGCCCCTGCCCAAGGAGCTGCTGGACCTCTACACCGCCTGGACCCAGGCCAAAAGCTCGGCCGAGCGGGAGAAGATCTGGCGCCGCATCCTGGAAATCAATTCCGAGCAGACCTATACCATCGGCCTGGTGGCCCAGGTGCCCCAGCCCGTGGTGGTGGCCAACGGGGTCAAGAACGTGCCCCAGGAAGGCATCTTCAACTGGGACCCCGGCGCCCAATTCGGCATCTACCGCCCCGAGACGTTCTATCGGGAGTGAGCGGTTAGTTTTGCTCCGAGAACCGCCCTGGTCCCTTACCCCCGGCCCTGTGCCTCGCGGCTTTTTTGGGCGAGGGCTGCAGCGGCGAGGGTGGCCCAGAAGGTGCCCAGGGCGGCGCCGGCGATGACGTCGCTGAGGTAGTGGACGCCCAGGTAGAGGCGGCTGAAGGCGACGAGGGTGATGAGGGCCAGGGCCAAAAGCACCGGTGCCCAGCGGGCCGCCCGGTTCCGGCCCATGGCAAGGGCAAGGTAGGCCAGGGTGGCGAAGACGACGACGGCGATGGCGCTGCTGCCGCTGGGGAAGGAGCTGGAGGCTTCGATCACCGGCGCCATGTCCTCGGGCCGGGGGCGCTGGGTGAACCATTTCACCGCGCTGAAGCTCACCACGGTGAAACCGAAAACCAGCAAGGGCGCCACGCAGGCGCGGCCCAGGCCTTGTCGATAGAAGAGTATGCCGGCGAGCCCGCAGAGGATCGCCCCGCCGGTAAGGCTGCCGAGCAGGGAGAGGCCCTCGAACAGCCAATTCAAATCCCCGTCCCGCAGGCCGGCAAGCCGGTCGTGCACGGCGTGATCGGCCGTGATCATGGGGCCGCCCACGATGACCTGCAGCCACAGCAGGGCGAAAATCGACGCCAGAACCATGGCAAGGGCGAAGAGCGGCCAGGGCCTGGGCCAATCGAAATTCGTAGCCGGACCTCGGCTCATGACTGGTCAGGGGCCAAGTCAACCACCAGGCCGTCGTAACCGGGCTCGACCCCTGGGGGGCAGCGGCGGCGCAAATCTTCGTAATCGATCTGGTGGTTGAGGTGGGTCAGAACAGCCCGGCGGGGCTTCACGGTTTCGATCCAGCCAAAGGTTTGCTCGGTGTGGGAATGGGTCGGATGGGGAGTGTCCCGCAGGCAGTCCACGATCCAGAGATCCACCCCGGCCAGGACATCAAATGCGGTTTGGTCCAGGGTCTTCACGTCGGTGGAATAGGCCATGGGGCCGATGCGGAAGCCCAGGGTATCTTCCGGCCCGTGGTTTTGGGAAAATGGGATGACCGTCAGAGGGCCGACTTGAAACGGCCCGTCGATCTCCCGGTCGATCATCAAGGGGCGATAGAGACTCTCCGGGTCGGCCGAGGAGGCGAAGGCGTAGGCAAAACGGGTGGTCAGCAGCTGGCGGGTGGCGTTGTCCATATAGGCGGGGATGGGCTTTTTGCCATAGGCCACCATGTTGCGCAGCTCGTCCAGCCCGTGGCAGTGGTCCGCGTGGGCATGGGTGAACAGCACGGCGTCGATTTTTTCGATGTGATTCTGCAGCATCTGCTGGCGCAGGTCCGGGGAGGCGTCGATCAGGAGGGTCTGGCCCCCCGCCTCCACCAGCACCGAAACCCGCTGGCGGCGGTTTTTCGGGTTGCCGGGATCGCAGACGCCCCAGTCGCCGCCGGGCTTGCCGTTGGCCAGGGGCACGCCGCCCGACCCGCCGCAGCCCAGTATGGTCACTTTCATGGCAAGGTCGCTGTGATCAGGCGCGGTCATGCGGAACTTGGGGGCCTTTGCGCTTTGCCGAAGAGGCGGAAGAAGTTGTCCGTGGTGACCTCCGCCAGCTGGTCCGGGCCAAGGCCCCGCAGCTCGGCCAGAAAGGCCGCCGTGTGAATGACGAAGGCGGGCTCGTTGGTTTTGCCCCGCTTGGGCACCGGCGCCAGATAGGGGGAATCCGTTTCCACCAGGAGCCGGTCCAGGGGCACACCGGCCGCAACCTCCCGCAGCTCCTTTGCGTTCTTAAAGGTCACCACGCCGGCGAGAGAAATGTAAAAACCCATTTCCAGGCAGGCCGCGGCCAGTTGGGCGCTGCCGGTGAAACAATGGATCACCGCGGGAAAGGGGCCGCGGGCCACCTCGTCCCTTAGGATCTCGATGGTGTCGTCTTCCCCGTCCCGGGTGTGCACGATGAGCGGCAGCCCGGTCTGGCGCGCCGCCTGGATATGGGCGCGGAAGCTTTCGATCTGGGCCTCCCGGGGACTGTGATTGTAGTAGTAGTCCAGCCCGGTCTCGCCGATACCCACCACCCTTTCGTGGCGGGCCAGGGCGATCAGGCGGTCGCTGTCTTTCACGCCCTCCCCTTCGGCTTCATGGGGGTGGACGCCGACGGAACAAAAGACGTTGTCGTATCTCTCGGCAATGCCCAGGACGATTTCAAATTCCGACAGCTTGGTGCAGATGGTCACCAAGGTGCCCACGCCGGCGCGCCCGGCCCGGCCCACGACCGCGTCCAGGTCGTGGTCCTTTTGCAGGTAATCCAGATGGCAGTGGGAATCGACCAGCATGGGCATCACCGTCTTACGCTTGGCTCTCGCTGTCGTCGACAAAACGGGGGAACACACCGCTGGGCTTGGGCAGGGCCGTGCCCGCCACCAAGTTTTTGCTCAGCGCGGTGAAGTCCCGATCGTCCGCGGCCACTGCCAGCTGGTCCAGCATCTTGGCCATGGATTGGGGCATGACCGGCTGAGTCAGGAGCGCCAGGCAACGCACGCTTTCCGCCAGGACATAGAGCACCGTGCCCATGCGCGCGGGATCAGTTTTGCGCAGGGCCCATGGCGCCTGCTCATCCACGTAGGCATTGGCCTGGGAGACCACGGCCCAGGTGGCCTCCAGCGCCTTGTGGAAGGCCTGCTCGTCATAAAAGCCGCGCAGTTGCGCCAGCAAACGGGCCGCGTTGCCCATCAGATCCTCGTCCGCCTGGGTGAAGGCGCCGGGCGCGGGCACCTGACCGCCACAGTTCTTGGCGATCATGGACAAGACCCGCTGGGCCAGGTTGCCGAACTGATTGGCCAGGTCGTAGTTCATGCGCCCGATCATGGCCCGCTTGGAAAAGTCCCCGTCGTTGCCGAAGGGCACCTCGCGCAGGAGGAAGTAGCGCACCTGATCCAGGCCGTAGGTCTCGATCAACTGGTGAGGGTCGATCACGTTGCCCAGGGACTTGGAGATCTTCTGCCCCTCGTTGGTCCACCAGCCGTGGGCAAAGACCCGCTTGGGCGGGGCCACCCCCGCCGACAGCAGAAAAGCCGGCCAATAAACCGCGTGAAAGCGCAGGATATCCTTGCCCACCATGTGCAAATCGGCCGGCCAGAAGGTCTTGTAGGCCGGGCTGTCCTCGTCGGGATAGCCCACGGCGGTGATGTAGTTGGTCAGCGCGTCGAGCCAGACATACATGATGTGATCCGCGTCGCCGGGCACGGGGATGCCCCAGCTGAAGGTGGTGCGGCTGACCGAGAGATCCTTCAGGCCGCCGCGCACGAAGGACAGCACCTCGTTGCGCCGGCTGGTGGGGCCGATGAAGTCGGGATTGGCTTCGTAAAAATCCAGCAGGCGGTCCTGCCAGGCGGAGAGACGGAAGAAGTACGAGGGCTCCTCCACCCACTCGCACTCGGCCCCGCTGGGGGCGATCATCTTGCCGTCCTCGTTTTTGGTCAGCTCTTTTTCGTCGTAAAAGGCTTCGTCCCGCACCGCGTACCAGCCGGGATAGCTGGCCAGGTAGATATCGCCGGCGGCCACCAGCTTTTCCCACAGGGCCTGGCAGGAGGTTTTGTGGCGCGCCTCGGTGGTGCGGATGAAATCGTCATTGGAGAAATCGAAGGCCGCCGTCAGGTCGCGAAAGTTCTGCGAGACTTGGTCGGTGAAGGCCTGGGGGTCCATGCCGGCGGCCTGGGCGGATTTTTCCACCTTCTGGCCGTGCTCGTCGGTGCCGGTCAAAAAGCGGACATCGAAGCCGTCCAAACGCTTGAAGCGGGCCAAGACGTCGCAGGCCAGCGTGGTATAGGCATGGCCGATATGAGGCGCGTCGTTGACGTAGTAGATCGGCGTGGTGATGTAAAAGGACTTGGTCATGGGTCTCGTCTGCAAGGATCGATTGGAGGGCGGGCTAGAATCGGCACGTGTTCCTCACCGGCCCCATGATGGTTCCGGCTTTTTAGGGCCCGTCCGCAGCGAGCGCAAGTCAAACCCATGGACAAACGGCACCAACCGTTAAACAGGTCCTTGGGTACGCAGCCCCTATCAGCTCTTTTTAAGGCGCCAGGCAGAAAGCAAGGTCAGCGCGACGAGCCGGAAATCAGCCCGCGGAGTCGAGGATTTTATCCACAATTTACCGTCAACCGATTTATAGTTGTTATTTTCTCGTTGCATGTCTAACATTCAAAATAGAACCTTTTCGGTAATGGAATTTTTAGTTGGTGGGAAAAACAAAAATGAAATAGGAGAAAAAGATGCTACGCCTGAAGAGAAGCGCAACAATCGCCGTTTTTTCAATTGTTTTTGTTTCAATCAGCTTCTTCAGTTTAGGTGTGAAAGATAGTTTTTCCGGCACGCCGGATGAAACGCAAGGCGGGTCGAGCGCCCTGGGGCCTCTTTATGGACAAGGTCCGGTCTTCGATCTAGGACCGCCCTTCCCTCAAGGACCGATACTCTACCAAGGCCCTCCCTTTCCGCAGGGACCGATGTTCTATCAAGGTCCTCCCTTCCCCCAAGGAGCGTCCTACTCTTATGGGCCACCTTTTCCGCAGGGGCCGGCCTACTCCTATGGACCGCCCTTCCCGCAGGGCCCCGCTTATTCCTACGGGCCGCCTTTCCCGCAAGGGCCAGCCTATTCCTACGGGCCGCCGTTTCCGCAAGGTCCAGCTTATTCTTATGGTCCCCCCTTCCCTCAGGGGCCTGTCGTTGTTTATTACCCTTACGCGGTTCCCTACTCTATGGCGTCCTGGTACGGACATCAGTATCCGGGCGGAGACAAGGCGTCCCATGGCTCGGCTCATCACGCCTCTCCTGCCCAGCCCGTCATGTGCAGTCTTGAAGTCCCGCAAGGAGATCTTGAAACAGGGTCCTCGGAGGAGGGCGGCACCCCGCGGGTCGTGGCGGTAATTGCGAATACGGAGTCCGATTGCGCCGCGATAAATGGTAAAGTCGAACACTAAACAAAGTGGAAAACTAAAAAGGCAAAAGGGTATTTCCCATGGCAGGTTGGCGAGGGGGGGCCCATAAGGTCGCGTCCTACACGAGAGGCTTGTTGTTGGTGGCAATCTTTCATTTAGCCACCATGGGTCTATCGTCCTCGTGGGTCACTCCCTCGCAAGCGCAAGATCCGGCCATGGACATGTTTTTGCTCGCGGTCAGCGCCTGTCCTCCCTACCGGCACGATGTGGCGCCCGAGGTCTGCACGAATGCCGTCAATTCGGTCACGGATGAACTGGCAAAGGCACTTGATATCCCCGACCAAAACATCATCGGGCTGACCGAAGAAAAGGCCAGCGGCCCAAAGGTTCTGGACGCCATTCGGCGGCTTGCGGAAAAATCCGGGCCGGAGGATTACCTGATCTTTTTCCTCTCCGGTCACGGCGGCACCTATTCGGAGTGGGGCCGCTTTTCAGCGGTCCCTGAGAGGATCGGGAGAATTACGGAAAACGCGGATTCGCCCGATGACTACGTGTTGGTTTTCTGGTCGGAGGAAGAGCCCAGTATTCCGGCCCTCTCCCTCAAGGAACAGATCTACATTCCCGTCTCGTTGTTGCTGGATACCCTTGATGAGTTTCCCGGCAAATACGCCGTTATTCTCGATTCCTGCTCCAGCAACTTGGCGTTCGAGCAATTCGTCGGCGCCCACAAAAAGCGCGACAAGCTCGACTTTCTGCTGACCGCGGCGGGGCCCAACCAGATTTCAAGCATAAATTTCGCCGGGACCGCCCCCTTGATGACGGAAAACCTGATTAAGGCCCTTTCGGCGCCGTCGGTTGTCTTTTTTGGCGAGGCCGTGGATCAGGCCCGGGCCATGACCACGCTGGCGGCTTCGGGCATTTGCTCAAGCCTGACGGTTCCAGTGGATGAATACCATTTGGTCTTTCCGGGGCACCCGGACATCAGACCCATGTACGATCGCCAGGAAGTGGGCTTGCCATTCTGGTTTTGCACTCAAGTGCCCTCCGTGGCCGACAGCTCGGGTTTCCTCTCCGGTATTCGATTGAAGCAGCAATCGGAATAGACGGCCTTTTTCATTCTGAACAAAGACTGTCCGAGGAAACTCACCGGGCTGTTTTTGCGTAATTGCCTTGCAGGCAAAGCAATCCGTTGATCACCGCCTGCTTGCGGTCCAGGCTGGCCCGCTCCGTCTCGCCAAACAGCTGAGCGATTTGATCCCGGTCCTCCAGCCACTGGAGCGGCGCCTTGAGGTCCAGCAGGCGTCGCATCAGGCCTGACTCGCCGGGTACGATTTCCTCGGGCAGGGTCTCGCAGGCCCCCGCCCGCACCAGGCGCGCCAGCCACCAGAGCAGCAACTGGCTGCCGGTCCGGAAGGGCTGATCATCCGACGCCTTGGAGAGCCGGTCCCCCAGCTGATGCAGGGTCTGGATCTTCAGGGTCGGCAGGTCGCCCAAGACCTTGAGCAAGTCGGCCATCAAAGCCAGGCCGCCGCTTTGCAGCAGATCCAGGGCACGGCCAATGGAGCCTTCGGACAGGCGGGCGAGGCTGAGGCGCTCCGCCTCGGAGAGGTTCGGTGCCTTTTCGGTCAAAAGGCCCACAAGCTCCGCCTCGGGCAAGGGCGCCAGGGGAAGCTGGCAGCAGCGGGAGCGGATGGTGGCCAGGATTTGCCCGGGGCGATGGCAAACCAGCAACAACACAGTCCGGGCCGGCGGCTCTTCCAGGACCTTCAACAAGGCGTTGGCGGCGTTGTGAGTCATTTCATCCACCGCGTCCACGACCACGACCCGCCAGCCGCCTTCGGCCGAGGTCATGCGCAAAAAGCCGATGACCTTGCGGGTTTCGTCAATGGAAATGGTGGCCGGCACCTTGCCCTTGTCATCCGCCCGGCGGCGCAGGGTCATGAGGTCGCTGTGTCCTTCCGCCGCCACACGGCGAAACACCCCTTCGGAAGAGTCCATGTAAAGATCCGCCGCCGGCGCCCCGAACATATCCTTCGGCCCGCCGTCGGAGAGCACATAGCGGGCGAAGCGAAAGGCCAAGGTGGCCTTGCCGATGCCACGGGGACCGCTGATCAGCCAGGCATGGGGCAAACGGCCCGACGCGAAGGCCTGCTGCAGCCGCGCTTGCGCCGCCTTGTGCCCGGTGAGCTCCGGGTTGCACCAGGGCTCCAGGATCTCGGCGGAGGCGCTGTCGCTCATGACGCTTCGCCGGAAAAGCGCTGTTCCACCAGCGACAGAATGTCCGCGGCGACCTGATCCGCCGCCGGTTCCGCCGATAGGACTGCGCAACGGGCGGGATGATCCTTGGCAATTTGCAGAAAGCCCTGGCGCAGGCGCTCGTGGAAGGCCAGGTCCATGCTCTCGTAGCGGTCGGCGCCCGCACCCCTCGATTTGGCCCGCTCCAAGCCGACGGCCACCGCCAGGTCCAGGATGATGGTCAAGCGCGGCGTGAGCAGATCGCGGTCAAGATCGCCCAGAGCCGTTTCGGCAATGGCCTCGATGGCCGCGCGGCCCAACTGGTGCCCGTAGCCTTGATAAGCCATGGTGGAATCGGAGAAACGATCGCACAGCACCCAGTCGCCCCGACGCAAGGCGGGCAAGATCACCTTTTGCGCATGGTCCCGCCGGGCGATGAAATGCAACAAGGCCTCGCTGCGGGCGTCCCAGCGGCTCGCTTCCCCTTCCAGCAGCAGGCCGCGGATGTTTTCCGCGCCGGGACTGCCGCCGGGCTCCCGCGTGGTGAGAACCGTTTGGCCCTTTTGCCGCAGGCTTTGCGCCAGGGCCTTCACCTGGGTGGACTTGCCGGCCCCCTCCCCGCCCTCGAAGGTGATGAAGACCCCCTGGGCCATGATCAGGGGCCGCCGAACACCAAAAAGCGCACGCTGGCCACAATGCGCCCGAAAGGGTCCAACTGACCCACGTCGGCCCCGGCCACCAGGGGTACGCTTAGCGTGTCAAAATCAGGCGCCGAGACGGTCAGGGTGGCCAGTTGCTGACCCTTTTGAATGGGCACGGGGATGGGAGAATCGTAGTTGACCGTCACCTTCATATCCTTGCGGGACAAACGAGGCAGGGTAAGGGTGACGTCTTCTTCCACCAGCAGGGGCACGGTTTTGGCATCGCCCAGCCACACGGGCGCGTCCTCCACCGTCTCGCCGGCCTTGAAGAGGTGATAGTTGTTGAACTCCCGGAAGCCCCAGGCGATGAGGCGGGCCGCCTCGTCGGCGCGGGACTTGACGCTTTCCATGCCGTTGATCAC
>JANQKX010000170.1 GCA_028280915.1 Kiloniellaceae bacterium | reverse complement strand
CTAGTGCCCACGGCGTTGGTGATCACCGGGGCGATTTATGTGGGATACTGCGCGGTTGGCTTGGGCGTGGGCCGCTTTTTGAGCACCCTGGCGCGTCGTTTGATCTTCAACCGGGCCATCGCCGGCTTTTACATGGCCGCCGGCGCGGCGCTGGCTGCCGCCGAAACTCCGTCGCTCGCCAAACGATAGGGCTGTCGGCCCTTTTCTTGTCAATGGCCAAGGGGATGTCCATTTGTAAAGAGGCTGATTGGGAGAGGCCGACCATGGCGTTTTTGCTTTTTACCCTTCTTCTTGCCGTGCTTGCGGGTTTCGCCGCCCACTACTTGGCGCGCCGGAAGCGCCGTGCCGCGCAGCCCTGGGTTTGGGCGAGCGTGCTGTTCTTGTTTCCCGTGGCGATCTTGGCCCTTCTGCCGGCCCGTGGCACGCCGCACCCGGCTTGAGGCCGATAGTCTGTTGTTACGCCTTGGGCGCTGGCAGGCGGTAGAGCAAAAAGGGCTGGCCGTGCTGGGCGATCGGCTTTTCATAGGCAAAGCCCATCTTTGCCAAGACCCGGCGCGAGGCGGCGTTTTTCTCGTCCACGAAGGCCAGGACATAGGGCATTTTCAAACGGGTAAAGGCGTCGCTCAGCACGGCCCCCACCGCTTCGCTGGCCAGGCCCCGGCCCCGGGCGCTGCCTTTTAGCCTGTACCCCAGTTCGGGCTGCGGGCGGCCGTCGATCTCGGCCATGGCAAAGCCGCAGTAGCCGATCAGGCCCGAGCAACCCTTTTCAAAAACCGCGAGCTTGGAAAAACCGTGGCTTTCCTGGCAGGCCATCCGCTCGTGGAGCTTGGCCCGCGTCTGTGCCCGATCCAAGGTACCGTCCAGGGACCACACCATGGACTCTGGATCGCCATGGAGCCGCGCCGCCTCGTCCAGATCCGACAGGGTAAAGGGACGCAGGATGAGACGCTTTGTTTCCAGTGTCAGGTAAATTGGTGGAACCATGTGACGCTCGGCGACCAAACCCTTAACCAGCTAGTGAGAAGCAAGTTTCTATACGAAACTGCTGAAACCCGCATACTTTTTCAGCACTTTTTCCGCGATGTGTTGCGGTGAGAGGCCGTCGGTTGTCACCGCAAAGTCATAGGGGCTGGTTGCTTCCAAGGATCGGGCAAGCTCTTGAGACCGCTCCAAATGCCAATCCTGAAGGGAGCCGATTTCACGCCTTTTGACCCGCTCTGCCAGCGTTTGCGGACCGGCTCGTAGGTGGCAGACTGTTGCCACGCAGCCCGGAATGGCGACGGATATGGCGTCACGCTCTTCGCGGGTCTCGACAACGCGGGCGACAACTGCATTGCGTGCCCCGGCGTCCCGGCAGTTTTGCCAAAGGCTGGCCAAGTTCTTGAGCGCCAGACGGCTGCCATAGCGATCATCGGCGGGCCGGGGGAAAGTCTGGGCCAAAGCGTCCAAATCAACAAAGGTATGGGGGATACCTTTGGATGTAAGTTGCACTGAGATCTCATCACCCACCGTACTCTTGCCCACTCCAATCGGCCCTGAAAGGATCAAGAGAGGGATGAAATCCGGTGTCGTTTCAATCATTGAGGTTCCGTTCCATCCAATATTGGCCGGCTTCGTTCCGGCCCGTCACCCGAAAGGCTAACATGCCGCCGTCTTTGTTGGGTGCAATCCCATCGGCGCTGGGTCGGTCGATGTGGTTCATGTCGGGTGCTGGAGTGTCGAGTTACAGGTTTGAGCCTACGACCACGTTCATCTTCCGCCCAAGGCCAAAAAGGCCGGTTGGCGCAGGTCGTTTAGGCAGTCCGGGCTTGGTCGTTCACTTGGATCGGCGATGAAATCCACCATGACCTGAAAGGCGCAGCGGTCGCCGCCCATTTGGCCGTGGCCGCTGGCGGGGAAAATGAAATGGTGGCTCCGGGGCAGGCGAGAGGCGACCGCCTCGGCGTATTCCACCGGCGTGGTGGGGTCAAAGGCACTGGACAGCAGCAGGACCGGGATGGGGGCGTTCGGCCTGTTTTCCGTATTGTCGCTTCTCGTACCGTCGTCTCTGGGGGCAACCGGCCAGTCGTTGCACAGGTGGGTGGCCCGGTTGGCCTCCGACCAGGCGTGAATGTGACTGGCGAGGGGGGCGAGATCCGGCGGTTCCGGTAGGGCCGCGCGCTGGTACATCTCCTGACACCAGATCGAGGCGCCCATGCCATGGGCCATTTCCCGCAAATAAGGTTGATACAGATAGTTTTCCAAAAAAGGCACCAGGCGGTCCGCCTGCCCGCGGGCCAAGCCGTCGATGACCCAGGGCAATTGGGTGATCTGCTGATTGCGGTACAGCGCTTCGTACAGCACGTCCAAGAGAAGGTCCCGGTCCACGCGGGCGAACAGCGGTTTGGCGAGGTCGCGGGCGTTCCAGACCTCCAGCACGACGGGCTCTTGTTCCAATCGGCTCAGCACCTGGACAAAATCATCGGCCAGGCGGGGGTAGGCCGCCGCGCAGCGGGCGTGGCCCTGGCAGGCGGCCAAGAGGCGCTCGAAGGCGGGCAGGCTCTGCACCAAATGGTCGGCCCGCCGGGCCGGTCCGTCGAGAACGGAATCCAGGACCGCGGCGGCCACGCGCGCCGGATACATCTCCAGGAGGGTTTGGGCCAGATGGGTGCCGTAGGAAACGCCCACCGGGATCACCTGCGCGTATCCCAAGGCATCGGCGATGGCGATGATATCGCTTGCCGACTGACGGCTGTTGTAGGCGGAGAGATCATGGCCCGCCGCCAACAGCCGCTCGGCACAGGCGGTAAGCACATCCCGCCGCCGGGCCAGGGGATCGTCGAATGCCTCGGCGTTTTCCGACAAGGGGGCCCAGTTCCCCGGGTCCGCCAGGGCCGGGCAGCGCAGTGCCGGCCGGCTGAGGGACCCGCCGCGCTGCTCGAACACGATGAGGTCGTGCCGGGGAAAGGCGGCCGTTGCATAGCGGCGCCAACCGGCGCGCCGGTTGGGCTGGTCGATCCAAGTGGTGCCGCCGGGGCCGCCGGTCAAAAAGATGATCGCGGGGGCGCCGTCGATCTTGTTTTCGGCGGCGAAACGAGCCACTGGCAAGCGAAGCCGCCGGCCGTCCTCCCCGTGGGCCTGCCAGTTTTCCGGCACATCGACATAGCCGCAGGTGGTGCCGGTTTCGGGCCCGCTCCCATTCCAGCAGGCCACCGGCTCGAAGACCGCCCGCGCCGGATCGGCCATGGCGGCGGGGGCGGTCAGCAAGATCGTGGCAATGGCGGCGATGGCGCTCAGGCGTCTCATGACGGCGCCTAGGATAGCCCATATGGCGCCGATTATGAAATTTTGAAGAACTGGCCGTTCCGGGTCTTTTGGAAGGCGGGGAAGGGGATTTCCTCCTGCTTGATGAAACCCCGCTGGGGCAGCACGCCCGTTGAGACCATTTCGATCACGGCGCAGACCGAGGCGGAGGTGGTCCAGGCGATGGCCCGGCGGGATTCGCCGCTGATCTCCTTGGGGTAATAGGCGCGCACGAATTCCTTGCGCGCCAGTTGCCCGCCGTTGCCGCCGCCGCCGGTGCCGAGGTGGCCTTCGGCGGAGATGTGCAGGTAGACCACGTCATCGTCCACCGGCGGCTTGGCATTGGTCAGGATACGGCCCGCCGCGGCCCGGTCCTCGCGCATCAGAAGCTCGTGGAAGAAAAAGTTCATGAGCTGCACATGGCCGGGATAGCGCATGGTCTTGTAGTCGATGTTGTCGACACGGCCCAAATAGGTCTCGCACATGGTGCCCAGGCCGCCCGAGGTGGTGAAGGCCTCCAGCTTGACGCCGTTCACGTAGATGGTCTCCAGCCATTCCATGGAGGACAGGGTCTTGTGCACCCCTTCCTCGATCACCTCGCAGTCGTTCAGGTATTCGTTGACCACGCCTTCCGGGGACCAGTTGAAGGCATAGCCGAGCAGGCCGCTGGGATGCTGGGGCAGGGCGCCCACCCTGAGCTTGATGGCGCGTACCTTGCGGAACTGCTTGGCCAAATGGGCGCCCACGATACCGACGAAGCCGGGCGCCAGGCCGCATTGAGGCGCCATGACCGCGCTGGCGCTGCCGCTCATCTCGCGGATCGCTTGGGTGGTGGGCACGTCCTCTGTCAGGTCGAAGTAGTGCACGCCCAGGCCGTGGGCCACGGTCGCCAGGTTCTTGTTCAAGGCATAGGGCAGGCACGACAGCACCGCGTCACAGGGCGCCAAGAGCTTCTCCAAGCGGGAGGGGGCGGTAAGGTTTGCCTTGCGGGTTTTGAAGGGAAAGGATTCGCTTGGGGCTTGGGCGTCCACGCCGATCACCTCAAAGCCCGTGTCGTGCAACAGGCGGGCCGCCAGGGCCCCCACCTTGCCCAGGCCGAGCACGGCGATCTTTTCGATCGGTTTCGGGCCCGGGGCGGCTTTGCCGCTTTGCGGTTTCTTTTTCGCCATGCGGATGCCTCCAATGGTGATAAAAAAGCTTAGGGTGCCTTGGCGAGTCGGACCAAGCGGTTCCCGCCCTGGCGTAAAGGCCAAGCTGGCGGTAAAATTACCGCCGTACTCGATGCCCGGTTTTGGCGCCCCGTTTTCGAGAAAAGTTCGTGCAAAACCAGCCTTCGGAGGCCGCGATGAAAACCGTCGTTTTATCCATCGATTTCATCAACGACATTTGCCACCCCGATGGGAAGATTGCCAGCATGGCGACGGCCTTGCGGGACCGGCCGGTCATCGCGCGCGCCAATCAGGTCCTGGCCTGGGCCCGTCGCCGAGGCCACCAGGTGGCTCATGTAAAAGTGGGCTTCGACAGTGCCTATGCCCATTGCCCCGACACGTCTCCGTTGTTCGGCGCCGCCAAGGCGGCCGGTGCCCTGCGGCTGGGGAGCTGGGGTACGGCCTTTTGCGACGATCTGGAGGTGGCCGAGGACGAGCCGGTCATCGTCAAGCACCGGGTTTCCGCGTTTTACGGCACGGACCTGGAAACCCTGCTGCGGGCGCGGGGCGCCACGCGCCTGATCCTGACCGGTGTTTCCACGGAATTGGCCATCCAGTCCACGGCGCGGGAAGGGCATGACCGGGACTACGCGGTGATCGTGGTCAGTGATGCCTGCGCCAGCGCGGAGCCGGCGCTCCATGACGCCAGCCTCACAACTCTGGCCCGCATCGCCCAGCTGCGCAGCGCCGCCGAGGTGACGGCTGAGGAAACCCCTTAGCATGAGCGATGATCCCACGACCGTTCTGGAAAACATCGGCAGCGACATCTGGCTGGCGGAAGGAGAGATCGTGAGCTTTCACGGTTTTCCCTATCCCACCCGGTCGGTGGTGGTGCGCCTGCCGGGGGAGGATCTTTGGATCTGACCGGGTAAACGGGTAATCATGGCCCATGGGGAATGGCTTAGGATGAACGACGAGGTTCAAAAGGTGGAACTTATTCTGGAAACGGAACGGCTGCGGTTGCGGCCCCTGTTGGAGGCGGACTTGGACCTGGGCTTGGAACTGCTCACCGATCCGGCGGTGATGAACCTGGTGACGGGCCCCATGACCGCCGAGGAGGTGAAGGCCGAGATGCCCGACGCGGTCCGGCGCTGCGCCGGCGGGGCGGTGGGCATCTGGTGCGTGGAAAACAAGGTCAGCGGCGAGAAGCTGGGCACGGGCATCCTCTTGCCCCTGCCCATCGAGGCCGAGGACACGGAGTGGGACCTGATCGCCCGGGACGACATCAGCGAGCGGGAGATCGAAGTGGGCTATCTGCTGAAGCCCGCCGCCTGGGGCCAGGGCTACGCCACCGAGGTGTGCCGCCGCCTCTTGCGCTTTGCCTTCGAAGCCACCGATTGGCCCCAGGTGGTCGCGGTGACGGACCCCAAACATCACGCGTCGGGCAAGGTGCTGCTGAAATCGGGCATGACCGCCGAGGGCCTGCGTCACGCCTATGCGACTGAGGTGCTGGGCTATCGCATCACACGGGAAGCGTGGCTGGGGCGAAGGGAGTAAAGTCGGACCAGATCTTGCGGTGTGCCTTAGGAGACGGGCAGATGGGGCCGCAATATCTCGATAAGGTCTTCCGGATAGTAGATTTCTTGCGTGCGCTGAAGCTGATCTAGGGACCACCAAGCGTATCGTTTCAAGTACTGACTTTCCAAATCCCCCATTTGACTGGTGTCAACGGTTTGGCTTGCCGATCGAACGAGGAAGTAACGCTCGTCAGCGAAAACCTGGCGCCGGTCGGGGGTACTCAAAATAAACTCCCGTCGGGCGATTTGAGATCCGACGGAGGCAACGATTCCCGTCTCTTCAAAGAGCTCCCGCACGGCCGCCTGTTCGTAAGTTTCGCCGGCTTCCAGCCCGCCGCCGGGCGTGTGCCAGTAGGCTTCGCCCGAAAGCTGGTCTCCCTCAAAGGCAGAAAAAAAGAGCAAAACCCGGTTTTCGGGGTCCAGGATCAAAAGACGGGAAGAGGGGCGCCGGCGCATGACGCTTCCACTTAAGGCAATTTCTTCAAGTGGTAAAGACTGTGACAAGGCTATTAGAGGTATGGGGCGGGGATTTGGACGAGGACCCGTTGATTAGAATCCTCTCCCGGCACGTCGCCTCATTTGAAGGCCAGGGCCGGCGGGGTGGGCCGGGGCGTGCGGGAAAAACCGCCGGAGGGGCGGCCCAGATTGATCAGGGATTCAAGCAGGGCAAAGCAGCGGGACGGGGGATCGTTCAGCACGATGCCGTCGCAGATCACCCCCAGGCTGAAAGAGGGGGCGTGGAAGGGGTAGAGACAGGTGGCAAAACGCCGCCGGGCCCGCTCGGCGATCAGGCGGCCGCCGCCCGCGCTCTGGAATGCGCCCACCAGGCGCTCCATGCGGTCGAGGAACACGGCGCGGCTGTCCAAGGTATCCACCACGCGGGGGATGAAGGGGATCAAATCCTGGCGCTGGTCGTGGAGCTGGTCGTTCATGGCGCGGCAATAGTGGGCGATGGCCGGGCAGACGCAGCGGGGCTGATCGCTGTGAGGGTCGCCGTTGAACCAGGCCACCGCTTCCATCATGCACAGGCCGTCCCCGGGCGCCGGGTGATTGCCCGGGCTCAGCTCGAAGCGTAC
>JANQKX010000077.1 GCA_028280915.1 Kiloniellaceae bacterium | reverse complement strand
GGTGCGCATCAGGCTGGTGATGGCCCGGGCCAGGGCCTCCGGCGCCCAGCGGGTGGCTTGGGCCTTGAAGGGGCCGACCACTTTCCAGAACAGGGGCGGGCGCAGTTTTTTCAGGGCCCCCTCCATGTCCAGGCCCTCGCCGCGCCAGCCGGCCACCAATTGCAGGCGCTGGAAATGCCGCAACACGGCGCGCAGGATGCGGATAGGGTCATTGCCTTCGGCCAGGCTGCGGGTCAGGGTCCGCTCCAGCTCCGCCATGTTGCCGGCGCCGACGGCCAGGGCCAGGTCGTCCAGCCCCAGGGCGGCGCTATCGCCCACGCAGGCCTGGGCGTCGGCCAGTTCCACCTGCGGCGGCTTGCCCTGGCCACCGGTACCCATGTAGAGGACCAGTTTTTCCAGCTCGCGGCGGGTCAGCTGACGGTCGCCGCCCAGGTTATCACGCAGATATAAAAGGGCGTCCTTGCTCGCGCTCAGACCGGCCTGGGTCAGGGTCGCGGAGATCACCTCGTCCAGGTTTTTGTTTTCATCCCGGTAGCAGGCGATGGCGGCACCGCTCGGCGCGGCCTCGAAGGCTTTGCGCAGGGAGGAACGGGCGGGCAGGTCGCCGCCTTCCACCACGATGAGGGCGTCCCCCACCGGATCGGCCAAGAAGTCCTTGAAATTTCCCGCCACTTGATCGCCCGCGTCGCGAATGCGCACCGCCCGGCGCCCGCCGGTAAACGAAATCGCCGCCGCCTCGTCGGGCAGCCGTGACGGGTCGGCTTTCAAATCGGCGCCGGTGAACTCCACCACCCGGAAGGGATCGTTGACGTCCTCCGCGACCGCTTTGACCAGGCTCAGCCCCCATTCCCGCACCAGGCCCAAGTCCGGACCGTAGAGCAGAACGGCCCGGGCCTTCGGGTCGGGCTTTTTCACAAAAGCGGCGCTGTTGCGGGGGGAGACTTTCATGGCGGTGACGGGCGCCTGGACAAAAGGGGATTAAATCTTGTTGGCCTCGAAGTAGACCGCAAGACGTCGCCGCATTTCATCGGAAAGGGCATTGAGCGCCCGTTCGCGGGCGTTGTTTTCCGAGACGTAGGTGGCGAATTGGTCGTCGAGAATGTCGTAGCTGTTGGTGGAGAAGGACTTGTCCTTGAAGAGGACCTTTTTGGTGCGCAGGTCGGTCAGGGAATAAGTGGCCGTCATGGTCAGGTTGGCCCGGGTGGCGGTGGCGTCCCGGCGGATACCCAAGGACTTGATCCGCTCTTTCAAATCTACCCTGAGACCGTAACTGGGCTGGTCGGGCTGGCCGGCCGGGTTGATCTTGTCCCGCAGCATATTGTGCATCTGCTGGCCGGTACGGTCTTCGATGGGATAAACGATGATCTCCGACAGATCGTCGGTGACGGAGGTTTCCCCTTCCGTTTGCTTTTCGCCATAAAGGGGCCGGAAGCCGCAGGCGGCCAGCGACAAGCACAGGCCGAGCACAAGGACCGCGGCGAAAAGGGGATGCAGGCGAAGCAGACGGGGCACGTCAGACCACCACGTTGACAATGCGGTTCTTGACCACGATGACCTTGCGGGCGGCCTTGCCGTCCAGGCTGCGCTGGATGGCGGCTTCCGCCAGGGCGGCGGCTTCCACCTCCGCGTCGGGCAGATCCCGGGGCAGTTCCAAGACAGCCCGCTTCTTGCCGTTGACCTGTACGGCCACGGTCACCACCTCGTCGATGATCAAGGCCGGGTCCGGCGTGGGCCAGGGCTGGTCCACCAGCAAGCTGCCGTGTCCCAGCTGACCCCATAGCTCCTCGGCCAAATGGGGCGTCATGGGGGCGATCAGCTTGACCAGGAACTCCAAGGTCTCGCGCTTGGCCCAGGCATCTTCCGGACCGGCCGGGGAAAAGGCCGCCAGAGAGTTGCTCAGTTCATAGATGCGGGCCACGGCCCGGTTGAAGCGGAAATTCTCCACGTCCTTGGTGAAGGCATGCACGGTCTTGTGCCCGGCTTGCCGCAGGGCCTTCGCCCCGTCGCTCATTTGGCCCGGTGCTGCGGTGCCCGCCGCCGGCAGGTCTTCCGCTGACTCCTGGACCAGCCGCCACAGGCGCTGCAGGAAACGATAGGCCCCTTCCACGCCGCTTTCGGTCCAGTCCATGTCCCGGTCGGGCGGGCTGTCGGACAGCATGAACCAGCGGGCTGTATCGGCCCCGTAGGTCTGGATGATCTGGGCCGGATCGATGGTGTTTTTCTTGGATTTGCTCATCTTTTCCGAGCGGCCCACGGTGACCGCCCGGCCGTCACCATCTACCCAGGCACCGTCGGCGTCGTGGGAAACCTCGTTGGGCGACAGCCAGCGCCCCTCCACATTCCGGTAGGTTTCGTGGCAAATCATGCCTTGGGTGAAGAGGCCGGCGAAGGGCTCGTCCAGATCCAGGTAGCCGCATTTTCTGAGCGCACGCATGAAAAAGCGGGAGTAGAGCAGGTGCAGTACCGCGTGCTCGATGCCGCCGATGTATTGATCCACCGGCAGCCAATAGTCGGCTGCTTCCCGGTCCAGCGGGATTTCCGCCCGGGGGCTGCAATAGCGGGCGAAGTACCAGGACGAGTCCACGAAGGTGTCCATGGTGTCCGTATCCCGCTCGGCCGGGCCCTGGCAAATGGGGCAGCAGACCTTTTTCCAAGTGGGGTGATGGAACAGGGGGTTACCCGGTTTGTCGAAGGTCACGTCCTCGGGCAGGGTGACCGGCAAGTCCTCCAAGGGGACGGGCACGGCGCCACATTTCTCGCAGTGGATCACAGGAATGGGGCAGCCCCAATAACGCTGCCGCGAGGCGCCCCAGTCGCGCAGGCGGAATTGAATGGTGCCTTCGCCGGCGTTCAGCTCCGCCAGGCGGTCGATCACCGCGCGCTTGGCCGCGTCCACCTCCAGGCCATCGAGGAAACGGGAGTTGATGGCTGTGCCGGGGCCCACGTAAGCCTCGTCGGCAACTGCAAAGCTCGTCGCTTCCGCGTCGGGCGGCAGGACCACCGGGGTGACCGGCAGGTCGTATTTCCGGGCGAAGTCCAGGTCCCTTTGGTCGTGGGCCGGGCAGCCGAAGATCGCCCCGGTGCCGTATTCCATGAGAACGAAGTTGGCGATGTAGAGGGGCAGCTCCCATTGGTCGTCCAAGGGATGGCGTACTTTCAGGCCTGTATCGAAACCCTTTTTTTCCGCCGTGGCGATGGCCTCTTCGCTGGTGCCCATCTTGTTGCACTCGGCGATGAAGGCCGCGGCGGCGGGGTCGGCTTCGGCCAGGCGCCCGGCCAGGGGATGATTGGGCGAGAGGGCACAGAAGGAAGCGCCGAACAGGGTGTCGGGCCGGGTGGTGAAGACCTCGATTTTCTCGTCCTGGCCCGCGATGGGGAAATAGACCCGGGCGCCCTCGGAGCGGCCGATCCACTTCTGCTGCATCAAGCGGACTTTTTCGGGCCAGCGTTCCAAGCCCTCCAGGGCGGCCAAGAGCTCGTCGGAATAGGCGGTGATGCGGAAGAACCATTGGGACAGCTTGCGCTTTTCCACCTCGGCGCCCGAGCGCCAGCCGCGCCCGTCGATGACCTGCTCGTTGGCCAAGACCGTTTGATCCACCGGGTCCCAATTGACCCAAGCCTCCTTGCGGTAGACCAGGTCCTGGGCCATGAATTTGATGAACAGTTCCTGCTGATGGCGGTAATAGCCGGGATGGCAGGTGGCGATTTCCCGGGACCAGTCGATGGAAAGGCCCATGCCCTTGAGCTGGTCGCGCATGACCGCGATGTTTTCAAAGGTCCAGCTGGCCGGATGCACGCCCTTTTCCATGGCGGCATTTTCCGCCGGCAGGCCGAAGGCATCCCAGCCCATGGGGTGCAGGACGTTAAACCCGCGCGCGTTTTTGTAACGGGCGACCACGTCGCCCATGGTGTAGTTGCGCACGTGGCCCATGTGGATCCGGCCGGAGGGATAGGGAAACATCTCCAGCACGTAGTATTTGGGCCGGGAATGGTCCTCGGAGACCTTGAAGCTGCCGGCTTCGTCCCAGCGGGCCTGCCACTTGGATTCTGATTCTTTGAAGTTATAGCGAGCTGACATGATATGGGTGATCTGTTTTAAGGGAGTAGGCAAACTGCTCCCGCTCTATAACGCGGGCACGCCCAGGGCACCATCAAAAAGCGGCGGGTGGCGGCAATTCCGGTCGCCGGGCGAGGTCAAACAGGCGTCTGCAGCCGCCCTGTCGTGGGATCGACCGGCCTTTTGCCACCCAGCCTCGGGACGGGAGGCTCTTATTGGATGCTGGCGATCCGTAGTTGCCGGGCCCGGGTGAGGATGGCGTTTTCAAGATCCGTGGGTGTCTGCGTTTCCACCGCGGCGTCGACCCAATTACCGCTGTTTTCCTGAAGCTGGCGAAAGACCGCGGCCCTCACACCGTCTGCCCGCAAGTCGCGGCCCAGGATATAGAGGTTGATCTTGAATCGCTCGGTCCTGGATTCCGGCGGCGAATACCAGTCGGTGATGATCACGCCGCCAAAGGGGTCGGCGGAAGCCAGGGGCATGAAGGAAATGGTGTCCAAGGATGCGCGCCACAGAAAGGAATTGACCCCGATACCGGAGCCCCCGCCCACGGCGCCCCGGTCCAGCGCCTCGCCCTCATCGCCGAAGAGGGTCACGCCGTCGCTGCCGAAGATGCTGCCGTCGCCCTCGGAGTCGTATGTGTTGGAGCCGGATTTGCGGTTATCGTCTTCGGGATAGGCGGTCTTCCCCGGGTCCGAAAAATCACCGCAGGCCGCCAATGCCAGTAACAACGATCCGCCGAACAGAAAGGGCAGGGTGGATTTCAAGAATCTCTCGATCCGCATGTTTCTCTCCGTCGTGTGCTTTTAAAGCAGCACATCAACACGTCAAAGCACATCAAAACGTCAAAAAAGCGATGTCCACTTTCCCGATCCGATCGGCATCAGGTCTTTCGACCCTAATGCCCGCCGACCAGGGAATGCATAAACTGCACAACTATATGACTCAGGTGATTCATACAAGTACCTGAATTTATCGTGAACTTCCATAGCTTGATACATTAAAAATACTGGGATCGGGAACAAGCCGTGCCGGGCGAACCCCCTTTTTTATTGGAAAGGCGGCCAGTCATCTTCCAAAGAGACCGGAACCGGGCCCGGCGCGATTTCGATGATTGGCTATTTTTGCCATCCGAAGGCTTTGCACAGCTCTTTGGGCATGGCTTCCCAGGCGGCGGCTTTTTGTTTTTTGGTAAAAACGTCGCGCCACTCATCAACCTGGCCTTTGCGCAGATGGACCACTTCGGCCTGAGCGCCGGGATTGAACAGATCCCGCTCCACGCCCAAGGCGTCGAGGGCCTGACCAAAATAATCGGAAGGCTCCGCCAAGAACTGCTCGTAGCTCAGGAAGGTGATTTGCAGTCCGCTGTTCGGATCTTGGCCCACTTGCCGCCAATCGGCGATGAAGCGGATCAGCGGCGGCAGGAAATGTGCGATACACCAATCCACCAATCCCTCCTGGCTGCCCTTTAGGACCGGGGCGGGGGGGACGATTTTGCGCCAGATGGGCCCCATCATGCGCATGGAGACGTCGTCGCGCACGAAGTGGGCCCAGGACAGAACCACCTGCCGGGGGTCGCGCAGGTGAAAGATCATGCGGGTCAGGCCGTGGTCGGCCAGGGCCTGCAGATTGAACGGCGTGGCCGGGATATGCTCCTTGGCGATCATGCCGCCGCGGCCGGCGGCGCGCAGGCGGTCGGGGATCAGGCAGCAGTCCGGATAAACCGCGATGGAGAGGTGGCCCTGGGCAATGCCCAGCCCCTCGGCCAGCTGGTTCCAGATGGTCTCGCTGGCCGACTTGGGCACCGTGTTGATCAGCAGCAGGGGGATGTTGCGGGCGGTGCCGGATTCGGCCCGTTCCATGAACTCGGCCTGGCTGGAGCGGATGGGGTTGATGGGAAAGCGCAGCCGCGCGGCAATCTCCTCCGCCTCGGCCGGGCGCTGGCGGGCGAACAGCAGATTGGTCAGGTTGGCCTGGAGACCGTGGTCGCCGGGCATGTGGGATCGGTGTTCTTGCACAACCTCGATGGCCCGATCTATATAGGCGTCGCCTTGCAGTTCCTCGCCTTGCTGATAGGCGATGGAGCCGAGCATGATCAAAGCCTGGGAGTGCCTCGGTTCCCGCTTGAGCAGGTCTTCATAAAGGCGACGGGCATCGACCAGCATGCCCTGGGATTGATGCTGGCGCCCCATGTTGAAGAGATCTTCGGGGGAGAGGTTTTGCGGAATCGTCGGTTGCACGGTGTTGGATACTCGATCGTTAATGAAGTGAGGGGCTCACGCGGCGCGGGATTATGGCGAAAGTCGCGGCGTCGAACAAGATGGCGCGATGCTCGCCGAACCAACCTTTCGCCAGGAAAGCAAACTAGGCAAATGTTAGAGGGCGATGTCCGGCGGGAATTGGTCCGGTCCGGTTTGCAGTGTGCCACTGTGCGGCGGTCATAATAAGAGGTCGATAATGGGCGGCATTATTTGGTTGGCATCCTATCCCAAATCGGGGAACACCTGGACACGGGCCTTTCTGGCCAATTACATGTCCAATGCGCAAACGCCGATTCCCATCAACGACCTGCCCAATCATCTGCTCGGAGACGGCTTTAAGATCCATTACGAGCAATTCACCGGCAAAAGTTTCGGCGAGCTAAGCGACGAAGAGGTCAACGCCTTGCGCCCGCGGCTCCACGACTGGTTCGCCACCTCGCGGGGCGAGACCACTTTTGTCAAAACCCACAACATCATCACGAACGTCAATGGCGTGCCCACCATCACCCCGTCGGCCACCGCGGGGGCCATTTATGTGGTGCGCAACCCCTTCGATGTGGCGGTCTCCTTTGCCCATCACTATCAGATATCCTATGAGCGGGCCGTCGACAGTCTGTGTCAGGACAAGTACCTCATCGAGGAATCGGACGACCAGGCGCCCACCTATCTGGGAAGCTGGTCGGGACACTATAAGAGTTGGGTCAAGGCACCCGGCCTGAAGCTGCACCTGATGCGCTACGAGGATATGCTGCAAAAGCCGGTTTTCGCCTTTGGGGAGCTGACAAACTTCCTGGGGCTGCCCAAGGAGCCGGAGCGCTTGAAGCGGGCGATCCGATTTTCGTCTTTTCGCGAGCTGTCCAAACAAGAAAAGAATGAAAAATTCATCGAAGCCCGGCCGGATGGTAAAACCAAGTTTTTTCGTCAGGGCAAAGCGGGTGGTTGGCGCCAAACCTTGGCCGAACCGCAAATAAAACAGCTGGTCGATCAGCACCGCGGCACCCTGATGGAACTGGGGTACATGACCGAAGACGGACGTTTGATTGGCATCTGATGCGCCGCCTAAACTCGAATACCTTAATTTTCTGTTAAAGTTTTAACCAAGCAAGCCTCTGATTTTGGGGAAAAGTCACAGTCGGATTAAGCTGTTGTGGCTTTTTTATCACAGTGGTGGGTTTTTGCAACAAATGCCTGCCAAATTGTTGACGGCGAGGGGCGGGGTTGGGCTATATGACAGTGCTTTCCGCGGACTAGTTCCTTTGGGGGGCTTTTTAGGAAGTGACAAGACGTGGCTCTCGCAGGGGACGCGTCGAACTCCCAAAAGACTAATCGCTTCGTGTTACGTAACGCTTCGATAAAGAGAGGCAGGAAATGAAAAAATCGCTTTATGGCTCTACCGCTTTGGTTGCCGCCGGTGCCATCGGTGCCGTGCCGGCCGCCGCTGAAGAAGGCGTTCAAGTCGGTGTTTCCGGTTATTTGAACACTCACTTCGGTTTTGTTGGCATCAATGAGGATGGTGGTGATCCCCGGGACTTCGGTAACACCGCCCAGATCACCGACGGTGAGGTGCACTTCAAGGGTAACACCACCCTCGACAACGGCATCACCTTCGGTGTTCAGATCGAGTTGGAATCCCAGGCCACCAATGACCAGATCGACGAAAACTACGCCTATGTGGAAGGTAGCTTCGGCCGGGTCGTGATCGGTGGTGAAAACCAAGCCGCCTATCAGATGCACTATGCCGCGCCGTCGGTTGGTCAGCCTCTGAACTCTGGTTGGCAGACTGCCTGGATCCCGGCTCCTGTGAGCTTCGACACCTCCTTCCGTCGTCCTTCCCTGTCCACTTATGTTGACTTCGGTAACGACGAACACTCCGTCACCTACTACACCCCGCGCTTCTCTGGCTTCCAGTTCGGTGCCAGTTACGTGCCGGCGGTTGCCGGTAACGGCGACGGTCAGAACCGTCCGGCCGACCGCAACTCCCAGCTCAGCGACATGTGGGCGGTGGGTGCCAACTATGTGCAGTCCTTCGACGGCATTGACGTGGCGGTTTCCGGTGGTTTGACCGGTGCGACCGCGGTGAAGAACACCAATGACGACGATCCCTTGATGTTCAACGTCGGTTTGAACCTGGGCTTCGGCGGCTTCACGGTCGGTGGTTCCTATGCTGAGGAATTCAACGACAACAATCCGAACGAAGGTTGGGGTGCGTCTGCCGGTATCTCCTACGCCACCGGCCCGTGGTCCGTTGGTATTGACGGCTTCATGAGTGAATCCAACGGTACTTCCGTCGTCAACGGTGGTTCCAAGCAGAAGCTGAAATCCGGTCAGATCGGTGTCGGCTATCAGGTCGGCCCGGGCATCAGCACCGATGCCTCCGTTCTTTACACCGAGTGGGAAGCTTCCGACGGTGCGAAAAACGATGGTTGGGCGGGTATCGTCCACATGAAGATCAGCTTCTAAGCGACGTCTTCTTTCGCGGTTTCCGCGGAGCGAGAAGGGGCGGATTTTTCCGCCCCTTTTTGTTTGCCGATTTTCGGCAATGATTGGCCGCCGTTGGGGCATGACGGCGAATTTCGGGGTGGCGACTCGGGGCCAAGAGCCTAATATGCATCTTGGTAGGTGGTGGCGTTGGCATAACCGACCGGTGCGGAAAGGGTGTTTCCAATGGCCCAGTCATGGGACGGGTTTTGGACCTTGCCCACACCGGTGACAAAACTGACGGATCTCAAAACATGAGTGCTCAAACCTCGCGCGGCCCGGCTGAAGGGCCGCAACTTCCCAAACTGCCCAATTGGCGGGCCGGACTGGCCGGCGACAATGTCTTTTCGCCCGAGGAATGCGCCCGGATTCGCGCCCTTTGCGGCGAGATGAAGCCGGGCCATGTGACCGGTACTACCGAGCAGGACCGGCGCAAATGCCACGTTGACTGGATCGGCATGGATGATCCGCAAAACCACTGGATCTTCAATCGGGCGCTGCAGGTGGTTAAACAGGTGAATGCCAGCACCTATCACATGGACTTGGTGGGCTTTACCGAGCGTTTGCAGATCACCCGTTACGAGGAAGGGCATTTCCAAGACTGGCACATGGATTTCGGTCCGGGCCGCTTCAGCATTCGCAAGCTCACCTTCACGGTCCAGCTTTCCGATCCGGCGGATTATGATGGCGGCGAGATCGAGATTCTGGCTTCTTCCGAACCCTATGCTTTTCCGAAAAACCAGGGTGCCATGAGTTTCTTTCCGTCTTTCGTGGTGCATCGGGTCCGCCCGGTGACACGGGGCACCCGTTATTCCCTCATCGGCTGGATTGGCGGCCCCCACATCCGCTAGACTGGGCCGAAGGGCGCGGCTTGCCGCTTGGTCCTTGACGTTGCGGTGGTGAAGGGAGGCCCCATGGGGGACGTGGCATACGAGCGGGTGGCGGCCAATCTGGCCGAGGTGCGGCAGCATATCCGCGCCGCGGCCGCGGCGGCCGATCGATCACCGGACAGCGTCGAGCTCGTGGCGGTGAGCAAGACCCACCCCGCCGAGGCCGTGCGGCGGGCCCTGGCGGAGGGTCAGCGTGTCTTCGGCGAGAACCGGGTGCAGGAGGCGGAAGGCAAGTTTCCCGCCCTCAAGGAAGACTTCCCGGAGCTGCGCCTGCACCTGATCGGCCCCTTGCAGACCAACAAGGCTCGGCAGGCGGTGCAGCTCTTCGATGTGATCGAAAGCTTGGACCGGCCCAAGTTGGCGCGGGTTTTGGCAAAGGAGATGGCTGCCGTGGGCCGGCGGCCCGACTGTCTCATCCAAGTGAATACGGGCGAAGAAGCGCAAAAGGCCGGCGTCGCGCCCGCGGACTTGCCGGATTTGGTTCAACTGGCCCGGGATGACTTGGGTCTGCCGGTCAAGGGCCTGATGTGCATTCCGCCCCAGTCAGAATCGCCGGCCTTGCATTTTGCCCTGCTGGCCAAGCTGGCGGCGCGCCATGGCCTGTCCGTGTTGTCCATGGGCATGAGCGCCGACTACGAGACCGCTATCCAGTTCGGCGCCACTTGGATCCGTGTGGGCACCGGCGTGTTCGGTCCCCGGGCCACTGCGCCGGCAACCTGATCGGCGCCTCCCCCTAATCCGGCTCCGGCACGCAGACCCGTGATCCAGGACCAGCGAGGCTCAAAAAACGCAGCAAATCGGGCCGGGCGAGCGCGACGCAGCCCGCCGTCGGCGTGTAGTCCGGTGCAGCCACATGCAAAAAAATGGCACTGCCCCGACCCGGCCGCGGCGGATCGTCGTTGTGACCTAAGATCCCAATGATGTCGTAGAGAGCGTCGCCGCGCCAAAGCTCTTCATGGCTGGCCGCGAACGGACGTTTGATCTGCTGGTTATAGGCGGGGTGGGCCGGATCGTCGCACCAGCCGTCCTCCGCTTGAATGGCCTGGGGCTCGCAGGGGCTCGGGAAAGGTGCCAGGCGATCGGCCCGAAAGAGGATGCGACGTAACGGCCAGCACCCCGCCGGGGTCGCGCCGTCCCCTTCCACCTTGGCTTCGGCCGGGCGAACACCGCTGCGGCCGATGGCGCAGCGCCAGGTCTCGGTCCCGCAGCTGGCGTGCCATTGGCCGTCACGTTGTTCAAGGCAGAGATCCATTTAGAGCCCTCGGTTTTTTGTAAGTCACGTCCTTAAGCCGGCTGCGTTTTCACAACCTGCCGCCCTCTTATTGTGCCAACAGGTCGGGTGTTTTTTCCAGGTTTCGTTGCTCCATCAATTGGCTATACTTTTCCAGCGCCACCATCATTTTTTCCGTGAAATTTGGCTGGGCTGGGTCCAGCGAACCCGAAGCTGTCTCTCCCTCGGGCGCTAAGGGTGAGTTGGCAGGCAGGAGTAGTTCCGGTTCGGCGCTCAGGTCATCCGTCGTCAGGGGGCTCGGTCCGGGGGTATCCTCTGCTAGCGGTGCTTCGGGGACAGTGGGCATGGCGGGTGCCGGGGCGGGCGGGTTGGCCGTTGGTTCGCTGGCAGGCGGGGCGGTTCCGTGTAAATCCGCCGCCGGGGCCTGCAAGGCCGCAAGGCCGGTCAAGGCACCCGCGGGCGGGGGCGGCAGATTGGCGGCGGCGTTT
>JANQKX010000151.1 GCA_028280915.1 Kiloniellaceae bacterium | reverse complement strand
ATCATGCCGCGCCCGATGCGCTTTGCATGGCCGGGGGCAAACGGGTCAAGGTCGCAGCCTTCGTCAACTCAATCCGGGAATTTCCCAAACGCTTCATGTTCTTGGAGCATTTGCATCCCCACCCGGTGATTGAGGAAATCTGCGGTGACCGGATCGCCTCCCTGCGGGTGGTCGTATTCCTGGGCGGTTCCTCGCCGGAGATTACCCACGTGGCCTGGAAAATTCCCGCCGCCGAGGGCAGCCCGGATCCTTCTTTTGTTGCCGATAACCTCATCCCCGCCAATCTCATCCCGCATAATCTCATCCCGGCCAATCTCATCGCTGCGGTCAACAAGGACAGCGGAGAGATTTACCGCGTGTCCCAAGGCACCGGTTTGGACCTGGTGGAGCGGGAAGATCACCCGCAAAGCGGCAAAAAAATCACCGGCATGAAGTTGCCCCATTGGGACCAGGTTAAGGACCTCTGCCTGACCGCCTCCACCGCCATTCCAGGCCTGCAATTGCAGGCTTGGGACATAGCCCTATGTGCCAATGGACCGGTCATTCTGGAAGTCAACATGGGGGGCGAATTTGATGTGCCGCAGGTGGCGCTGGCCGAGGGCATGCTGACCACGTCCATCGAAAACGCACTGTCTTATCGGAACAAGGCCTGGAAAACGGCGGTTTTTGGCTCGATCGTCAAACGTTCCTTCGCCAAGCTGTGGCCCAAGGGCCCCCAACGCACGCCCCATGCGGCCTGAGCCAAAGCTGCCGGGCAAACCGCTTGGCAGTTTTTTTAGCTTTTTCAAAGACACGCGCTTTAAAAATCGGTTAATCTCGCCGGCTCACAATGGCCGTCGCACATATAATTATTTAAAATTGATTACGGCCGGATTGGCACTAGTGAAAGTCGCTCCTTTATGAGAGTAGCATTGATGTGTGGGCCGGACACGGAGGCCCTGAAAGCCTTCGTAGATGGCATCGCCGAAAAAAGTGTGGCGCTGGAATGGCTCCGCTTCCCCGATCATGATCCCTATATTGTGGTCGCGTATCAACCGGGTCGCAATCCGCCGGTTCAATTTGCAACCACACCGGATGGCTCTTTTGCCATTGTCGACGGTGAGGTGTTTGACCTGCCTGCGAACAACGAGGGCCGTGGCAACGACGCGGCGGCTGCGCTTCTCTCGCTTTATCAAAGCCAGGGCGTGGCCTGCGTCGACAAAATCGACGCCTCGGCTTGCTGCGTGATTTGGGATGCGCCGGCAGCGCGGCTGCATATCGTACGCGATCGCTACGGTTTGGTGCCGAGCTATTACCATCAGCAGCCCCGCGCCCTGGTTTGGGCCTCGGACATCGCGTCGGTTTTGCCCTTCGTGGATGACACCTCGCCGAACCTGGCGGCGATGGACTTTTTGTTGAAGGACGGGTTCATACCGGCGCCTTGGACCTTCGCGCGGGCGGTCTCGAAACTGCCGCCCGCACACCGAATGACCGTTGGCGGCGACGGGCAGGCGAAAGTGGAGCGCTATTGGCTGCCGGTTGCCGAACCCGTGGAAACAATGGCCCTGGGCGAGGTTTTGGATGAGTTGGGGAGCCTTCTCACCCAAGCTCTGGCCCGTCGTAGCAGCGCCCAGGCCAAGCTGGGCGTGATGCTGTCCGGCGGTGTGGACTCCAAGCTCCTGGCGGCCACCATGACCCAAAAGCTGGGCCAGGAGATCGAGAGCTTTACCTTTCGATACGAAGACTATGACGGTGTTTATAACGAAAACAACGAGGCTGAGCGGGCGGCCGAATTCCTGGGCACCAACCATCACCAGGTGTCCTTCGGGCCGCACCAGATCGCCGACAATTTCACCCGGCTCATTTGCGGTTTCGGCGAACCCTTTACCTCGGGACTCCATACGGCCATGCTGCA
>JANQKX010000106.1 GCA_028280915.1 Kiloniellaceae bacterium | reverse complement strand
AATTATCGACATAATGCCAATATCAATTCAGCCGGCAATCACAGCCGGCCCGGATGGAGCGGCGCGGTCGAGGACGATCCGGAAACGGACCGGGCGTCGCACCAGAAGCGCGCCAGGGGCAGCTCGTCCATCAGGCCCATGCCGCCGTGTATCTGGATCGCCTCGTCGGTCACCATGGCGAGCGTCTCGGTGGCGTGCAGCTTGGCCATGGCGGCATCCTGGTCGGTCATCATGCCCTGGTCCGCTTTCCAGGCCGCCTGCAGGGTCAAGAGCTCGGCGGCGGCGATCTGGGTGGCCATGTCGGCCAGCTTGAAGGAGACGCCCTGGAACTTGCCGATGGTCTGGCCGAACTGCTTGCGCTGAGCGGCCCATTCCACCGACATCTCCAAGGCCCGCTGGGCCTTGCCCACGCACATGGCCGCCACTTCCAGGCGGGTGGTGCCCAGCCAATCGTTGGCCACGTCGAAGCCCTTGTGTTCCTCGCCCAGGATCTGCTTTTCGCTGATGCGGCAGTTGTCGAAGTAGAACTCGGCCTGATGATAGCCCTTATGGGAGACGCAGGACGGGCCCCGCCGCCGCTCCAGGCCGGGGGTGTCCATATCCACCAGGAAGGAGGTGATTTTCTTTTTCTTGCCCCGGGGCGTGTCTTCCTCGCCGCTGGCGGCGAAGAGGATCATGTAATCCGCCACCGTGCCGTTGGAGATGAAGTGCTTCTGCCCGTTGATGACGAAGTCGCCACCGTCGCGCACCGCCTTGGTGGCCATGGAGCGCACGTCCGACCCGGCGCCCGGCTCCGACATGGCCAGGCAGTCGATGCGGTCGCCGGCGATGGTGGGCTTCAGGTAGGTGTCGATCTGATCGTCCACGCAGGCGCTAAGGATCTTGGAGGGGCGGGCGACGATCCACTGCAGGGCGAAGGAGGCCCGGCCCAGCTCCCGGCTGAGCAGCATGAGGGTCAGGTCGTCCAGGCCGCCGCCGCCATGTTCCTCGGGCATGTTGGCGGCATAAAGCCCCTGCTCCAGGGAGCGGTCGATGATCTGGCGGCGCAGCTCGGGGCGCACGTCGTCCATCTGCTCCACTTCGTCCTCGTAAGGATAGAGTTCCCGCTCCACGAAGGTGCGCACCGTATCCACGATCATCTGCTGTTCACTGGTCAGACCAAATTGCATGGCTTTGATCCTTTTATTTCAGGTCTTTCGGACCGCTTTCTTAGGTTTCAGTTCAAATTCAAGAGGAGCGGGTCATGCTCACTTGCCGTCCGGCCGCCGCCGGCTGGGGCAGGGCGCGATGGCTGGCCTTGACCGCTTCCAGGGCCGCGACGACCGGGGCCGTCATGGGGCTGGCCTTGGCGGCGGCGCTGTCCACCGACAGCAGCATGGTCTCCACCGTCGCCAGCAGCGCGCCGGAACCGTTACGGATTTCATGATAGAGCTGGAAGCGTTTTTCATCCGCATCAAGCAGTTGGGTGGTGATATTCAGGTCATCTCCCAGCTTGCCTTCCTGGGCGTGGGTCATGTGGGTCTCCACCGTGTAGACCGACTTGCCGCTGGCGCGATAGGCCTCGTCGATGCCCACGTAGCGGAAAAAGGCGTCGGTGGCTTCCCCGGCGGCGAGCAGGAAGCAGGAATCGGTCATGTGGTTGTTGTAGTCGACCCAGCCGATTTGCACCCGGGTGTTGTAGAGTTGGAGGGGAGCGGGCACGGCGGCGCCCTCGCTCCAGGCTTGGGTGGCTTGCTTTTCATAGCGTCCGGCTTCGGCCTGGGCCAGGACCCGGCCGGAGGCATAGTCGTGCTGGCGCAGGGTCTGCATGATGCCGATCAAGCAGTCGTCACGTAGCTGTTCCAGCTGCTTCACCGAGGCGTTGCCGGCCTGGGCTTGCGTGCCTTCGACCATGCGGTCGATCAGCTCGTCGGTCAGCTCCGGCGCGACCAGCTTGGTCCAGGGCAGCTTCAGGGCGGGACCGAACTGCTCCAGCATGTGCTTCATGCCCACGTCGCCGCCGGCCAGGTGGAAGGTCAGGCAGGGGCCCATGAGCGCCAGCCGCAGGCCGGGCCCATAGATGATGGCGTCGTCGATTTCGTCGGTGCTGGCCACGCCGTCGGCCACCATGTGCAGGGCCTCGCGCCACATGGCTTCCTGCAGGCGGTCGGAGATGTAGCCTTCGATTTCCTTGCGCACCTTCAAGGGGCGCATGCCCAGGCTTTCGTAAAAATCCCGGGCCACCTCGATGACGGCCGGATCGGTCTTTTCGCCGCCCAGCAGCTCCACCAGGGGCAGCAGGTAAACCGGGTTGAAGGGATGGCCGATCAGAACCCGCCCGGGGTGGGCGCAGTCCAGCTGAATGCGGCTGGGCAGCAGGCCGGAAGAGCTGGAGGCGATGAGCTCGTCCGGCGCCACGGCGGCGTCCATGGCGGCATGCAGGCGGCGCTTCAAGTCTTCCCGCTCGGGCGCGGATTCCTGCACGAA
>JANQKX010000089.1 GCA_028280915.1 Kiloniellaceae bacterium | reverse complement strand
AGGTGCAGGACGGCCCTCTGACCTCGCGTCTCCAGCACGTGAAGCCGGGTTGCCCCGTGCTTTTGGGACGTAAGCCCACGGGCACCCTGGTGCTCGACGCCTTGAAGCCGGGTCGCCGTCTTTTCATGCTCTCCACCGGCACCGGGATCGCCCCCTTCGCCAGCCTGGTCCGCGACCCGGAAACTTATGAAAAATTCGAGCAGGTGGTCTTGACCCACACCTGCCGCCAGGTGGCGGATCTGGCCTATGGCGCTCAGCTGGTGGAAGGCCTGCCGGACGATCCCCTGGTCGGTGAGATCGCGCCGGATCGGCTGACCTATTTTGCCAGTGTCACCCGCGAGGACTACAAGCACACCGGCCGGATCACCGATCTGATCGAAAGCGGCCGCCTGTTTCAGGACCTGGGCATGGAGGGCTTCGATCCCGCCACCGACCGGGTCATGATCTGCGGTTCCATGGCCATGATCATGGACACCAAAGCCCTGGTCGAAGCCGCCGGATTCGAGGAAGGCTCCAATGCCAAGCCCGGCGATTTTGTGGTGGAAAAGGCCTTCGCGGATTAAACTGTTCTGCGTCCCGAAATCGGCTTCACGCCTCGTGGGCGGCGGAGCGGAAGCGGAAGCTGGTGCGGCCGCAGGAACAGGGGTCGGTGAAGACCTCGACGATTTGACCCGAGCGCAAGCGCAGGATAGGACAGGCTTCCCGGGTGAGGGAGCTAAAGACCAGTTCACCCCGCGCGCCATTGCTCCAGTCGACGCTTTGCTCCGTCTTGGGATCGATGAGTTCCGCGTGCACCAGCCCGCCGCCGAAAAAGTGCAGTCCTTGCGCCGCCTCGCATTCGGCGCTGTGCACGCCCAGTTCGGGCAGCAGGTAAAGATCGCGGGCGGTCATGCGAAAGCGGTCTTCCAGATCGCTGCGGTCCGCAGGCATTTGCCGTCCGCCCTGGCCCAGGAACAGACCCCGGCGGATGCCCAGGCCGCTCAGGTCCAGGCCCTCGTCCTCGGCCAATCCCACCAGGAGGTTGGCGTAGCCCGGTGAGCCGAAAAAGACCACGTCCCGGGGCATGGCGGTCAGCATTTCCATGAGGCCACGGGAGTTGCCGTCGCCATAGGGCATGACCGTGGCGCCGATGGTCTCGAAGGAGAAATGCTCCATCAGCCCGCGGCCGTTGAGGCCATAGCCGGCACAGTTGATGATCAGGTCGTTGGGCCGGCAGCCCATGGCCCACAGGGCCCGGGCGCCCATTTCGTTGTGGTCGGCGATGTCCCGGCGGGTCCAGCACAGGCGCAAGAGATTGCCCGGCCCGCCTTCCATGCCGACGATGCGGACGATTTGGTCGAAGGGCGCGCATTGGTTCAGGCCGATCAGGGCGCCGTCCCGCTGTGCCCGCGACAACTCGGTTTTTTCCGTGAAGGGCACTTTTTCCAGATCATCCACACCCTTGATATGGTCAGGGCTGAGCCCGGCCTGGTCAAAAACCCAGCGGTAAAAGGGACTGGTGCGATAGACATAGTCCACATGGGTGACGAGACGCTCGGATTCCAAGCGGCGCAAGGCCGCCGGCGCCATGGTCTCGATTTCGGGGTTCCAGAAACGTCTCTCGCTCACGGTGATGCTCCTTACCTAGGGACATGGCGCGTCTTTTTTCTTCGGCGGCCTTTTTGGGGGGCCATGAGGGCCAAACAGGGATTGGTCCACGCACAGCCCACGGCATCCGCTAACGAGTTTCTAACAAATGAGGTTAATTTTGTGTTATCGCCCGGAGGTTCCGACCCCATGGGATAAGGCTCGGCAGGCCCTCGCGGAGCCTGCCGAGCCTTTCATCATGCTAAATCGCGACCGCGCCATCCGGCCTAGGTGTTATTCCACCGTGATGGTGATCTGCTCCGAGGCGATGGGCGGGTCATGGGGAATATGGCTCCAGTCGCCCAAGAGCAGCTGCAAGGTGTGCGCGCCCGGGGCCAGCTCGATGGTGGTTTGAGTCTGGCCGCCGCCGAAGTGGCGGTGGTTGTCATCGCTGGGCAGGGGATTGGCCAAGTCCTCGCCCGTGGGCAGGTCCACGTCGATCAAGAGATGGTGGTGGCCGGTGTTTTC
>JANQKX010000084.1 GCA_028280915.1 Kiloniellaceae bacterium | reverse complement strand
TCGCACAGGGGGAAATCGAACATGGATGAAGCATCTTTCGATGCGGTCGCCGACCTGGCCTCGGTCGCCGTGGATTACGCCGTGGACGCCGTTGGCGCCTTGATCATACTTATTATCGGCTGGATCATCGCCGGCTGGGCCAAGCGCACTTGCGTGCGGGTTATGGAACGATCGGGCAAAGTGGATGCCACCCTGCGGCCGGTGATCGGCAGCATCCTGCGCTACCTCATTCTGATCTTCGTGGTGATCGCCGTCCTGGCCCAGTTCGGGGTGCAGACCACCAGCGTCATCGCCGTTCTGGGTGCCGCCGGTCTGGCCGTGGGCCTAGCCCTGCAGGGCACCCTGCAGAACATCGCGGCGGGCTTCATGCTGCTCTTGCTGCGCCCCTTGGGTGTGGGCGATTTCATCGATGCGGGCGGCGTTTCGGGCACGGTCAAGGAAATCGGCCTCTTCGTCACCGAGCTGACCACCTTCGACGGGGTCTATGTGGCCGTGCCCAACTCCCAGATTTGGGGCAGTGCCATCACCAATTATTCCCGCCTGCCCACCCGGCGCATCGATATCGTGGTGGGCATCAGCTATGATGACGACATCGACAAGGCGCAGGACCTCCTGCTGGGCCTGGCCAAGGGCGACGAACGGGTCCACAAGGACCCCGAGCCCCAGGTCATGGTGAAAACCCTGGGCGAGAGCTCCGTGGACATCAATCTGCGCTTTTGGTGCGATGCGGGCGACTATTGGGCCCTGTTGTTCGACCTGACCAAGGCGTCCAAACTGACCATGGATGAGGCGGGGATCACCATCCCCTACCCGCAGCAGGACGTCCATATGGTCCAAAAGGCATAACGGCCTCTGCCAAGCATTGACAGGTCACAAAAAGACTAAGACGGCGCTGGCTTGAACGCTTGGTTCGGTCAGCGCCGGCCCAACCAAATCACCCGATCGGGTCTTACCCAGCCCGGCTTTTATCCAGCCAGATGGCTCTCGATGGCGCTCACCGCCTGGGGGCCGGCGCTGCCGTTGGGGCCACCGGCTTGCGCCATGTCGGGGCGCCCGCCGCCGCCCTTGCCGCCCAGGGCCTGCGCCCCCACGCGCACCAGGTCAACGGCGCTGAAACGCTCGATCAAGTCATCGGTCACCCCGACCACGATGGAGGCCTTGCCGTCGTTATCGGCCACCAGCACCACAACACCGCTGCCCATCTGCTTCTTCAAGTCATCGGCCAGTGGCTTCAGGTCCTTGGGGGGAATGTCCGCCAGCACCCGGCTCGCCAGCTTCACGCCGCCCACCTCGCGGTCGCTCGAACCTTGGCTGCCGCCGCCGCCGGCGGCCAGTTTGCGGCGCATGTCGGCCAGTTCCCGCTCCAAACGGCGGCGCTCGTCCTGCAGCTGGCCGACCCGTTCGGCCAAGTCCGCCGGCGCCACCTTCAAGGCCGCCGCCGCTTCGGACAGCAGGGCTTCTTGCTGCTCCACGTGCAGCACGGCTGCCTCTCCGGCCACGGCCTCGATACGCCGGACCCCGGCGGCCAAGGCGGACTCGCCGGTGATCTTAAAGAGGCCGATGTCCCCGGTCCGGCGCACGTGGGTGCCGCCGCACAATTCGGTGG
>JANQKX010000053.1 GCA_028280915.1 Kiloniellaceae bacterium | reverse complement strand
GAGTCCCAGCTTCTCCAGCTCGTCCACGGTGCGCGGCCAGTCCTTCTTCAGGAGCCGCGAGAGCGCCCGGCCACGTAGTCGGTCAGGTTGAAGCTGCGCTCGGCCGGCCCCGGATAGCCCCAATCCAGCAGCAAGGGCCGGAACCCCTGCCCGGCGAGCCAGCGCATCAGGGAATGGTCGGCCCGCAGGTCCAGGATATAGGCGCGATTGACCAAGGACGGCACGACCAAAACATCCGCCTTGAATTTTGATCGTGCCACGCGACCGTTACTCTTGCCGGTTCGGCGAGCCGGATCGCCGTTTTCCAAGACCTGACCATAGTCCAGGAGGCGGGTGCCGCCGTCTTGCCAAATGATGGGCGGATCCGCCATCTGCCGGTGGTAGGGATGTTCCCGATAGAGCTTGATCGCCGCCAAAAACGCTTGCGAGCGCTCTTGAATGACCCCGTCCAGGGCCTGTTGCACGTCCTCAATCGGCTCTTGGTCCAGTGCCTTTTTTAGCTGCTCGGCCCGCTCCGTCAGCGCCGGATTCCAAGGCAGCGATCCGCTCTTCCAGGCCCTTAATCCGCCGCGCGATTGCATCCACGTCAGCTGGGTCATCAGCAGATGGAACTGAAGCGGGCGCGGCCCCAGCCGCTGGGGCGGCGGCCTGCCCGTCGAGTCCGGATGTGGCGGAGGGCATTTTGCCGTTGTGGTCATTTGAATGATCCTGGGCATGTCTGGGCGGTGTGGCACTGCCGGTGGGCGGGGCGGCGGCCGCGAAGTCGATCATGGTGGCAGGCAGATAGGCCGACCAATTAGCGATCAGTTCGGGAAAGCTTGAGACCAGGCCGTGCTGGCTCGCGGCCGCTGCACCATTCTCCGCACCATTCTCCGCACCATTCTCCGCATCATTCTGCGCGGCGGGCGTCCCGCTCGGCGGGCCGGGCATGGCCAGAAAGGCCGCGAGGAACTTGGCCAGTTGGGGGTCGGCGGCCATGGCGCTCGCCTGGTCCTGCCAGAGTTCCAGGAAGGCGTGGGCCAGCTGCCGGTGTTTTTCCCTATCGGCCATTTAGCAACGATCCCAAAAGACCCCGTCCGTCCCGTCAAAGGCCGGGTTCGGGTCCACTGGTCGACCTCCAGTTTGACAAATGTGACAGCGCGGCTCAGTTTTTCTTTGCACCGCACAATATGGCAGTGTTTAGTATCCTCTGTCCAATAGACTAATGACTTGGACGGGTGCAAAGTGATATCGGAAGGCAGGCATGGTGGCATCGAAAGGTGGCCAAGGCGGCGCAGAAGGCACAAAAACCGACGCCCCGGTCACGATCAAAAAGTACGCTAACCGCAGACTGTATAACACGGCCACGAGCAGCTACGTCACCCTGGACCATCTCTGCCAAATGGTTCAGCAGGGGGTGGACTTCGTCGTTTTCGACGCGAAGACCGGCGAGGACATCACCCGGGCCGTGCTGACCCAGATCATCGTGGAGGAGGAGGCCAAGGGGCAAAATCTGCTGCCGGTCAGCTTTTTGCGTCAGCTCATCTCCTACTACGGCGATTCCATGCAGTGGATGGTGCCCGGTTACCTGGACCAGATGATGGGCGCCTTTGCGAAAAACCAGGACCAGATGCGCCAGTCCATCAAGGACACCTTCGGCAACATCTTCCCCTTCACCAACATGGACGAACTGGGCAAGCAGAACATGGCGGTGTTTGACAACGCCATGCGCCTGTTCTCCCCCTTTCATCAAGCCGCGGCGAACGCGGCCGAGGCCAAGAAGGACGCCGAAGGTGCCGGCAATGGCGGCGGCCAGGATGAAAACTCCGCCGAGACCCTGGAGCAGTTGAAGCTGCAGGTGGAGTTGCTGCAAAAGCAACTGGAAGCCCTGCAAAAGGGCAAAGAGCCGAAGTAACCCAAGTAACCGGGCCTGTTCGGCGGGTGCCTGCTAGACTTTTCTGATGCGGTTAAGGCGATTGCCTTCAACGCTCCGGGCCGGCTTGCCGGTGGTTTCCGCGGGCCAGGCCGGATTGATCTCGGGTTTGCCGAAATGATAGCCCTGCATGTAGTCCACGCCCAGCTTGCGCAGGAAGGCGGCCACCTCCTCGGTCTCCACGTATTCGGCGACGGTTTTCAAACCCAGGGTCCGGGCCAGGGAGAGCAGGTTGTTCACGAAGGCCTGATTTTCCGGGCTGTGGGTGATGTCGCGGATAAACGACCCGTCGATTTTCACCACGTCCACGGTCAAGGCCTTGATATGGCGGAAGGTGGTGTAGCCGGCGCCGAAATCGTCCAGGGCAATTCTGCAGCCCAGGTGCTGCACCGCGGAAACAAAACGGGCGGACTCGTCGATATCCTGCAGGGCGGCGGTTTCGGTGATCTCCACGATCAAGCGCTTGGCCACGCCGGCCCGTCCCTTCAAGAGGGAGGTGAGCAGGCGCAGCCAGGAGCGGTCCGTGGCCGTCAAGCCGGAGATGTTGATGGCCAGGGTGGCGTGAGGGTGCGCCTCCAGTTCTTGGATCGCCAGCTTCAAGACATAGCGGTCAATGGTGGGCATGAGCCCCAGTTGTTCCACCACCGGAATGAAGCTGCCCGCCGGGATCAGGCTGCCATCCAGGTTGGACAGGCGGATCAAGCTCTCGAAATAGGCCGTTTCTCCGGTCGCGGCATGGACCACGGGCTGATGGGCCAGGATCAAGCGGTTGTCGCGCAGGGCCTGCTTGATCTCCTCGCCGATCTCCATGGATTCGCGGTAATGCTGCTGCTGCTCGTCGGTCAGGCGGTACAGGCACAATCTGTCACGGCCACCGTTCTTGGCCTCCATCATGGCGTTTTCCGCCTTGGTCATCACATCGAAGCTGGTGCGTGACTGGTCGGGGAAGCACACCAGCCCGATGGAGGCGGTGACGCTGAGCTGAATACCGTTGAAGGTCATGGGCGCCGCCCGCAGGCTCTCCAGAATGCGGTTGGCGGCCTCCTGTGCCTCGCTCAGGGAGGTCGACGCCAGAATAACGCCGAAACGGTCGCTGCCGGGCCGGCCGATCACATCGGTGCCGCGCAGGCAGCGGTCCAGGCGTTGCGCCACTTCCATCAGGACGGCATCGCCGATTTCGAAACCGTAGGCCGTGTTGATCATACCTAATTGATCCACGCCGACCGCCAGATAGCACCCCGGCTGGTGATAGCGCGCCGCTTGGGAGACCGCGTGCTCCAGGGCTTCGCGCAGGCGGGCTTTGTTGTAGTGCCCGGTCAGTTCGTCATAGTTGGCGAGGAACCTGAGGCGGACCTCTTCATCCTTGCGCGCGGTCACCACGCGCAAGACCCCCACCAAGCTTTGCGGCGCACCCCCGGCGGAAAACTGCGCTGCCCCGCGATCGTGGACCCAGATAAAGGCACCATCCCTGCCGCGGACCCGGTATTCGCAATCATAGGGGACCGGATCGCAAGCGTTCTCAGTCGGCGCCGCGGGCGCACGGTTTTGATGGGCGAAGTGATCGGATAGGGCCCTGAGCCGGACGGCAAAATCCTCCGGGTTGATCAGGCCTTGGAAAGCCTCTCCGCTGCTGGGCAGGCATCCTTCAGGATCGGTCAGGAACTGGGTCGCCGCGCCGAACCATTGGAGTGCGTCGTTTTCCAAGTTCCATTCGTAAACGATGTCGCCCGAGGCAGCCATCGCCGCTTGCAAGGTGGCGAGCTGGGACAAGCCCTCAATTTGATCCGATGCGAGCAACAAAACTAGCCCTATTCCTACCTGGATTTCGAGCCCTCTACGTGACGGCCCGCGGTTTCAACCCCGTCCGGGGATTTTCCACAATGGGCGAGAATAGAGTCAACGTGTTAAGGAAAGATAAAATGCCAGGCAATTTTGTTTCGAAAATTAACTTTTATTTACGAGTAGTCTCGCGTTTCTCGCAGAATTACAGGGTAGTTTTTTGATCTCGTTAATAAATATAGTTAAAGATCGCGATATTTTTATATAAATTCTTGATTTATTCATGGAAATATGTATTTATTAAGCTTCGGCTGAAGATTTCGTCGGGTTAAGGATTGATGACACCCGTTTCTCGTACCGCATTGTTGCCCGTTCCGGTGGCGCCTAAACAGGTAGCCTCCAATCAGGTGGCGGGGCCGCGGCCTGCGGACGACCCGGAGCGTCTGACGCCGATCCAAGCCGTTCGCGCCATCGAGGCCCAGGCCAGGGACGCCGCCCAATCTGAAAACCGGGCGCAGCGTCGTTTGCCGGGCGATGAACGGTCGTTTGATGCCCGGGATTTTGAGCGTCAATCGGCGGAATCCAAGCGGTCCAAGGCAACCGCGGCTTACGGCTGGAACGCAGGGCCCGTTTCCGGTGTGTCGGCTCAAGGCGCATCCGGTTTTGTGGTCCACCTCCTGGGGCAGCAAGAAACCGCTGCGGGTGGCCAGGACTCTCATGACTTTACGCCCTCGGGGGATCAGCCCCGCGGCTTTGCCCAGTACGGGGCGGTCCTGACCAAGCACCGGGACGGGCTGGCCTTGGGCAGCGCCATTTACCGCCGGGCCGGGGGTGAGCCTGAAATTTTCTCCCAAAACGCGACCTTGCTGCGTCTTGCCGTCTAGAGATCTTTCCCAAAATTTCAGATCAGTCCGCCTGATCGATCAGGTGCAGGTAAGACCCCATCACTTTTCCCACCCGGTGACCAAGGGAGCCCAGGTCTACCCCGCTAGCGTCCCGAGCGGCAAAAAGGGCGTCGTCGCGTTGACGTGGCGCCGGCGCATCGCTATTCACGATGGATGCGTAGTGAAATTCATGGGCCTTGAAAACCTGATCGGCCGCGCCAAGCGGACCGGATGCCACCAGGGTGGCCGTGCGATAGCCCAAGCTGCGTTTCCGCTCGAAAAAGGTGGTTTCCACCGGCAGGGCG
>JANQKX010000048.1 GCA_028280915.1 Kiloniellaceae bacterium | reverse complement strand
GTGTCATAGAGGTAGCGGTAGAAATGGACCGTAGGTGCCGCCGCCTTGAGCAGAGCGACCTGCTGTCCTGGCGGAGGGTGACGCGGCCCGGCGGCGGGGGCGGCCCGCATCTCCAAATAGGTGATCGTGACCTTGAGCTGCCCGGGCCCCGCGGCCGGCGGTGTCCGGCCCGTTTGGGTCTGGCCCGATCGCGCCTGGCCGGTTGGCGCCTGGTTACTTTGCGCCTGGTTGTTTTGCGTTGGGCCGGTTTGCGGCGCTTCGACCTTTTTGAACCACTTTTGCACCAGGGCGCAGCTGTTGGGCTCATAACCTATGGCGGCGTAAAAATCGCGTACCTGGGTGTTTTCTTCGCGGACCATCAGCTGCACCTTGGGCGCGCCCCGCGCCTTGAGCCAGTTTTCCGCCTTGTGCATCAGGCTTTGACCCAGGCCGCTGCGCCGCACCTTCGGGGCCACCGCCAGGTAATAAACCCAGCCCCGGTGGCCGTCATAGCCCACCATGACCGAGCCCACGATGCCGGCCTCGTTGCGGGCGACAAAGAGCTTGCTGCTGAGGCCGGTGACCGCCCGTTCAATATCCGCGATCGGATCGTTCCAAGGGCGCAGCAGATCGCAGGCGCGCCAAAGGTCGATCAGCGCGGCCCGGTCCTCGGCCTGAAAGCTTCCGATCGCCACGGCGGCGAGGGGCGTGGTCATGACAGGAAATCCGATCCTCAGTCCACGCCGGTGGCGACCGGGGTGTCGCCGGGCCGGCCCCATTCGGCCCAGGAGCCGTCGTAAAGGGACACATCCCGATGGCCGGCCCGGTGCAGGCCCAAGGCCAGTACCGCGGCGGTAATGCCCGAGCCGCAGGTGGTGATCACCGGCTTCTTGAAGTCCAGGCCGGCCTGTTCAAAACGGGCCTTCAGGTCCGCGGGGGTCAGCATGTTTTGGCTGGCCGGATCGAAGAGTTCCGTGAAGGGCAGATTGAGACTGCCGGGGATATGGCCCCGGCGCAGGCCCTCGCGGGGTTCCGGGTCTTCGCCCAAAAAGCGGCCGTGGGAGCGGGCGTCGATGACCTGCTCCCGCCGGCTTTGCAGATTGGCCAGGAGCTGATCCATTTCGCGCAGCATGAAGCTGTCCATGCGCGGGCTGAAGTGGCGCTCCTCCGGCCGGCTCTCCCGGTCCACCACGGGCCGGCCCTCGTCCAGCCATTTGGGCAGGCCGCCTTCCAGCACCGCCACGTCATGGTGACCGAAATAGCGGAAGGTCCACCAGATCCGGGGCGCGCTCCACACACCGCGCTGATCATAGACCACGTAGCGCAGGCCGTCGCCCAGGCCCAGCTTGCGCACCCGGGCGGAAAACTTGATGGGCGAGGGCAGCATATGGGGCAGGTCGCTGTCCGTGTCGGCGATCTCGTCGATATCGAAAAACACCGCGCCGGGGATGTGTTGGGCGTCGTACTCGGCCCGGGGATTTTTCGGTTCGTGAGGCAGGTAATAGCTGCCGTCGATGATGCGCAGGTCCGGCGCGTCCATGTTGTCCGCCAGCCATTGGGTGCTGACCAGGGCCTCTTTGTCAAAATCAACCATTCGAGTACCGTTTGTTCCTATAAACACGAAAAGGGCGCGGGAATCGCCCATTCTTTATGTCAGATGATCGGCGCGACTAGGAGTCAAATAATAGGTTGATGCGCCGATTCTGCCGCCCCTTGTTTTCGATTTTGCCCACCTTGATGGGACCGATTTCACCGGTACGCTGGACGTGGGTGCCGCCGCAGGGCTGCAGGTCCACGCCTTCGATGTTCAACAGGCGCACCCAGCCGCTGCCCATGGGTGGCTTCACCGACATGGTGCGCACCAAGTCCGGCTGCTGGGCCATTTCTTCGTCGCTGATCCATTGGGCGGCCACGGGATGATCCTCGGTGATCAGCCGGTTGATGCCGGCGGCGATGGCCTCCTTGTCCAGCTTGGTGTCGGGCAGGTTGAAGTCCAAGCGGCCCTTGCCGTCGCCGATCTGGCCGCCGGTCACGTCGCCGGTGACCACGGCGCACAGCAGGTGCAGGCAGGTGTGCATGCGCATGAGGCGATAGCGGCGTTCCCAATCAATTTCCGCGGTGATCGGTCCCTTGGACACAGGCACCGGCGCGTCGGAGTCCAATACATGGACGATTTCGTCGGGCCCGTCGCCCTTGCGGGTGTCCACCACCCGAATGCGCCGGCCGTCGGACAGGGTCAAATGACCACGATCGCCCGGTTGACCGCCGCCGGTGGGATAAAAAACCGTTTGGTCCAAAACCACGCCTTCGTCCCGGATGGCGTCGATATGCGCCTGACAGCTGGTGGCATAGGCATCCTCTCGGAACAGGGCTTTGGTCATAGAAAGGGGGCCTCCCGTTCATTCCCCAGGTTCTCAAGCCAGGTGGGGCGGGGCAGACCCTTTTCGCGCAGGAATTCCGGGTTGAAGAGCTTGCTCTGGTAGCGGGAACCTGAATCGCACAGCACGGTGACGATGCGGTGACCCGGGCCCAGATCCTTGGCCAGGCGAATGGCGCCCGCCACGTTGACGCCGCTGGAGGGGCCCAGGCACAATCCTTCATGCTGCAGCAGGTCAAAAACCACGGGCAGGGCCTCCTCGTCGGGGACCTGATAAGGGAAATCGATCTCCAGGTCTTCCAGGTTGGCGGTGATGCGGCCTTGCCCGATGCCCTCGGTAATGGAGCTGCCCTCGGCCTTTAGTTCGCCGTGTTTATAGTAGTTGAAGAGCGCCGCGCCCAGGGGGTCGGCGATCCCGATCTTGACCTGGGAATTGCGCTCCCTGAGAGCCGCGGCGACTCCGGCCAAGGTGCCGCCGGTGCCCACGGCGCAGACGAAGCCGTCCACCTGACCGTCGGTTTGCCGCCAGATTTCCGGGCCCGTGGTTTCGTAGTGGCCCTGGCGGTTGGCCACGTTGTCGAACTGCTGGGCCCAAATGGCGCCGTTTTCCTCTGACTCGTTGAGTGCCTTGGCCAGGCGTTCGGAGATGTGCACGTAGTTGTTGGGGTCCCGGTAGGGCTTGGCGGGCACCTGGACCAAGCGGGCACCGGCGAGCCTGAGAGCGTCCTTTTTCTCCTCGGTCTGGGTTTCGGGGATGACGATGACGCTCTTGTAGCCACGGGCGCAGGCCACCAGCGCCAGGCCGATGCCCGTGTTGCCGGCCGTGCCCTCCACGATGGTCCCGCCGGGCCGCAGCAGGCCCTTGGCCTCGGCGTCCTTGACGATGGCCCAGGCCGCCCGGTCCTTCACCGAACCGCCGGGATTGAGGAATTCGGCCTTGCCCAGGATTTCGCAGCCGGTCATTTCCGACGCCTTGCGCAACCGGATGAGGGGCGTATTGCCGATGGTGTCCACAAAGTCTTTCCGTATATCCATGTTCCTAAACGCCTATACCTTTTGATCGACCGATTCGGAGCCCGCCCAGGCCGCGCGCAGCCGGTCCCGGTTCAATTGCAGCCATTGCATGGCGACCACCGCCGTCATGTTATGGGGGCCGTCCCCCGAGAATCTCGCGACGGCTTGCTCAAAGGGCAGGGTTATGACCTTTATGTCTTCCCCTTCCGCTTCGATGCCGTGATAGCCGCCAACGCCTTGGCTGTCCACCATGCCGCAGTATAGATACAGCATTTCGCTGCTGCCGCCGGGGGTCACCAGGAAGTGGCCGATGAACTCCATGGGGCCCAGCACCACGCCGGCTTCCTCCACCGATTCCCGGCGCACCACCTCCTCGGGCTTTTCGCCCTCCTCGATGATGCCCGCCACGAATTCCAGCAGCCACGGCTGCTGGCCGGCGGCAAACGCCCCGGTGCGGAATTGCTCGATGATCACCACCCGGTCCGCCACCGGGTCATAGGGCAGCACGGCGGCCGCATGGCCCCGCTCAAAAACCTCGCGGGAGATCTCACCGGTCCAGCCCCCGTCAAAACGGCGGTGCTTCAAGGTGTAGTGGTCCACTTGGAAATAGCCGGAAAAGGGCGTGGTCTTTTCCACCACTTGAACATTGTCGGAAGGATGACCGGTCGGTGGCATGGAACTCTTTTACGAAATTTTTGGCAGGGAGGAAAACGATGGTGTGCGGGCTATTCGACCCGCAGGCTTTCGTAGCTCACCATGACATGGGTCTGGTAAGCCGGGCGCTGAGTCAGCCGCTCATAATAGGCCGCAATCGGCGGCAGGTCCGCCCGCTCGATGTCCAGGGTGAAGTAACGATAGAGCAGATGGCCAAAGCTGATGTCCGCCGGTGTCAGGGCTTCGCCCGTCAAAAAATGCCCGGGCGTTCGGGTTAGTTGGTCGCTGGCCAGGGCCATGAGTTTTTTGAGGGTCGCCAGGTTGACCTCCAAACGGG
>JANQKX010000067.1 GCA_028280915.1 Kiloniellaceae bacterium | reverse complement strand
CTTCGGCCGCCTCGGCCGAGCCCACGTCGCAGGGAATACCCAGGGCGCCGATGTCCGCCGCCGTCGCCGCCAGGTCGTCCTCGTTCACATCCAACAGGGTCACCTTCGCGCCCGCCGCCGCCAGGGCCTGCCCCGTCGCGGCGCCCAGGCCTGACCCGCCGCCCGTCACAATCGCGGCCAATCCGTTCACATTCATGCGTTTTTCCTTTGTTTCATGTCCATGCGTCGCTGGCATACCAAAAAGCGCCCGCTCTATATCAGAAGGCATTTGACTTGGCGAGCCCTTAGCGTCCGGCGCGGGCGGGCCGGGCCGTGGTTAGGGCGCTTGCGGCGATTTGCTGGTGGGGGCCGTGGCTTGCTGCTGGCCGCGCAGGGTTTCCCGGTGGGCAATGTAAAGCACCGCCGCGGCAATGATGGCGGCGCCCACCCAGGTCCAGAGATCCACGGTTTCGTCGAAGATGAAGTAACCGAGCACGGCGACAAAGGGCAGGCGGGCGTAGTCAAAGGGCAGAACGGCCGAGGCGTCGGCCTTTTTATAAGAGCGGGTCATGGCCAGATGGGCCACCGAGGCGATGAGGCCCAAGAGAGCCACCCAGAGCCACACCTCCCACGACGGCCAGCGCCAGACGAAGAGCGCCGGTATGAGGGAGAGGGGCGTCATGATCAGGTTCATGTACAAGACGATGACCGTCGGGCTTTCCGTGCGGGCCAGCACTTTCACGATCAGAACCGAGGTCGCCATGAACACGGCCGCGATGATGGGCAGGGCCGTGGCGACGCTGATCTCGGCGAAGCCGGGCCGCAGGATCACCAGCATGCCGATGAAGCCCAGGGCGGTCGCCGCCCAGCGCCGGGGTCCGACCTTTTCCGCCAGAAAAATAGCTGCGCCGGCGGTGGCGAAAAGGGGCAGGGTGAAGTTAAGCGCCACCGCCTCCCCCAGGGGCACCAAGGTCACGGCGGCGAACCAGATGGTCATGGCCCCGAGCCCGACGACCGCCCGCCAGATGTGCAGCCCCAGGCGTTCGGTTTTGAAACCCGCCTGACCGGCCTTGGCCACCAGGGGCAGCATGAAAGCCAGCGCGAAAAAGTTGCGCAGGAACGCGATCTGCAAGGGATCCAATTCTTCGGCCGCCAGGCGCACCAGAACGTTCATGATGGCAAAGCAAAAGGCCGCCGCGGTCATCAGCAGCGCCCCTTGCATAAAATCCGTTAGCCCTTGGCTCTTTGGGGGGTCGTAGGAAGATCCAACCATGAGGACCGCCAGCATAGCGGCCCCCCTGCCCGCCGACCAGGTCCCCGGACGCAGGGCAGCCTTGCGTTTGGCGCGCAACAGGGCCATATCCTTGCGTCTATTGGCGGGACCGAAAAGCTTCGCCATACTGGGCCCAAGAGCATCCAACAGCGTCTTTTTTCCGGGGAGGACCACATGACCGCGCCGCTTTGGCAGCCAAGTGCCGCGCAAATCTCGCAGACCAATCTGGCCGCTTTTTTGCAGTACCTGAAGGCGCAAAAGAGCCTGGCCTTTTCCGACTATCACGCGCTTTACGACTGGTCGGTCGGCGACCTGGAAGGCTTCTGGTCGGCGGTTTGGGATTTTTGCGATGTGATCGCCGAGGGTGATGCCGGCCAAGTGCTGGTCAACGGCGATCAAATGCCCGGCGCCCAGTTTTTCCCCGCCACCCGCCTCAATTATGCCGAGAACCTGCTGCGCCGCCGGGACGACGGCGATGCCATGGTGTTTTGGGGCGAGGACAAGGTGCAGCGGCGCCTGTCCCACCGGGACCTCTACGACACGGTCTCCCGCCTGTCTCAGATGCTGACGGATCTGGGGGTGAGCCCCGGCGACCGGGTGGCTGGCTTCATGCCCAATATGCCCGAGACGGTGATCGCCGCCCTGGCCACCGCCGCCATCGGCGCCGTTTGGTCGTCGTGCTCGCCGGACTTCGGCAAGCAGGGGGTGCTCGACCGCTTCGGCCAGATCGAGCCCAAGGTGCTGTTTTGCCCCGACGGCTACTACTATAACGGCAAGGCCCAGAACTC
>JANQKX010000041.1 GCA_028280915.1 Kiloniellaceae bacterium | reverse complement strand
GTTCGATGGTTTCTACGGTCGCCGCCATCAGTATTCTCCTAGCCACAAATTTTTGTGCATTTTACCTTCTCGCTTTCCCGGTCCCATTATCGCGCTAGCCGGGTTTCGGCTTGTTCCGGCGCCGCGAAAGGCGCCAAGGGCGGACCGATGATCTCAGCCAAGGACACCTGATCCAGGGCATGGCGCACCGCGGCATTGATCTTGTTCCAATGGCCGCTCATGGGACAAATGGCCTCCACCTCGCAGCCGTCCGCCGATCCCTCGACGCAGGCCGTTAGTGCGATGGGGCCTTCCAAGGCCTGAATGATCTCCGATACCTTGATGTCCTCGGCCGCCCGGCTCAGGCTATAGCCGCCCGCTGCCCCCCGCTGGGCCACCACCAAGTCAGCCTTGCTCAAGGCATTGAGAATCTTGCTGACGGTCGGCAGGGGCAGGATCGTATCCTGGGAAATCTGCGGTGCGGTCATCGCCCGGCCCTCGTGCCGCGCCAATTGGCAGAGGACAACGACGGCATAATCGGTTAAACGGTTCAGGCGAAACATGGTCGATCTCAATCCATACTGATTTAGTATAGATTAATTATGGGAATTTTCCGATTAATCAAGTGCTTTTTGCGGTGTCTCAGCCATCACATGGAAAAGTTTTCCCGCTCGACCTTCCGTCTCCCGCTCTTTGGGAGATAAAGGGATAAAATACAAGGGTTTTTTGACCAATTGGGAGCACGGCCATGAAGGCGCAAAAAGTTAACCATCCGATCGTGCAACATAAACTCTCGCGCATGCGGGACAAGGATACCGAGCCCGAGCGGTTCCGCACCCTGTTGCGGGAGATTTCCTTTCTCTTGGCCTACGAGGTCATGCGCGATCTGCCGCTGAAGGACGAGGCGGTGGAAACGCCCGTGGCCCGGGGCAGCTTCCCGGTTTTGCAAAACCCCGTGCCGTGCCTGATTTCGGTGCTGCGGGCCGGCAATGGGCTGCTGCAGGGCTTGCTGGATCTCATGCCCTCGGCCCTGGTGGGCCATATCGGCATGTACCGGGACGAAGAGACCCTGGAGGCGGTGGAATACTATTACAAGGTCCCCAAGGACCTGGGGGCGCGCACCTCCATCATCGTGGATCCCATGTTGGCCACCGGCCACACCTCGGTGGCGGCCATTACCAGGCTCAAGGCCTCGGGCGCCAAGGACATGCGCTTCTTATGTCTGGTGGCGGCGCCGGAGGGAATCCGCGAACTGAACGCCCATCACCCGGATGTGCGCATTTTCACCGCCGCCATCGATGAAAAGCTCAACGAGAAGGGCTATATTGTACCGGGCCTGGGAGACGCGGGTGATCGCATCTACGGCACTATTTAATCGGGCCGAATTTAGGACCTGGTAAGATCATTGCCACAGGCAAGCAACAATAATCCGGATATCGATCAGGCCTTTGTGCAAGCAGAGCAGGCGGGTTTGAAGGTGGCGATCAAGGGCCGTTTGGTGGCCTTGGTGCTGCTGGGTGTGTTCCTGGTGGTCAGTCGTTCCGCCGACCCGGCCCGTGCCGTGGAGTTCTTTCTCGCCATTGTCTTTTTTGGCCTCTTGGGCGTGGCGCACTATTGGCTCATCGGCTCCCGCTGGGACCGGTTCTGGATCAAGTATCTTTTCGTGACCATCGACATTGCCGCCTTTTCCGCTCTGGTGGCGACCCAGCCGCTGCTGGATACGGTGGACCTGCCCCAGGTGGTGACCTTCCGGAACACGATTTTTCCCTTTTATTTCGTGATCCTTGGGGTCGCCGCGTTCAGCTTTTCGCCGGGGCTGGTGCTTTGGACCGGCGCCATGGGCGTGGTCGGCTGGCTGAGTGCCTTTTTCTGGACCATAAAGGACATGGCTGTCCGATATGACTGGACCGATATCGGCCCCCTGCCGACCACGCAGCATTTCGTCGACATCTTTTTCAGCCCCAACTTCGTGGGCACCGGCAGCCGTGTTCAGGAGTCCGTGGCGCTTTTCATCACCGCCCTGTTGATCACCGCGGTCATGTGGCGGGCACGTCGTACCGTGCGCCAGCAGTTGGAGACCGAGGCCGAGCGGCGGGAAATCTCCGAGATCTTCGGCCGTTACGTGCCCAAGGAAATCGCCGATGCCCTGATCGCCGACCGGGGGCTCCTGGCGCCGGTGGAAAAGCCGGCGACCGTCATGTTCGTGGACATCGCCGGCTTCACCAAGTTGACGGAAACCGAAGGTCCCCAGCGGGTGGTGCGGGCGCTGAACCTCTATTTCGACGCCGCCGGCGAAATCATTTCTCAGCACCGCGGTGTGGTGACCCAGTTTCAAGGCGACGCCATCATGGCCACCTTCAACCTGCCCCTGGAGGATCCGGACTATGCCAGTCGCGCCGTGGCCGCGGCCCAGGCCGTGGTGGCGCTGGTCAAACAGCGGGACTTTGACGGCATCCATTTCCGCCTCCGGGTCGGCGTGAGTTCGGGCAAGATCCTGGCCGGCAGCGTGGGCGGCGGCGGACGCCAGAACTACACGGTTTATGGGGACACGGTAAACCTGGCGGCCCGGCTGGAAGCCCTTAACAAGGACTACGGCACCGAGGTTCTCGTGGACGAAGCCACGCGGCGCCACCTGAACGGACTGCCTTGCCGCGAGGTGGACCGCATTACGGTGCGCGGCTTCAGCGCCCCGGTCTCCATCTTTTCACCGGATTAGCAGGCTAAAGATAGTCTTCTTCCAGGGGGCTGTCGGTGAGCACCACCGGCCCTTGCTCGGTGATCAGCACCGGCTGTTCCAGCTTGACTCCGTCGGGACCGCCGGCGGCGCCCACATAAGACTCCACGCAGACCACCATGTTGGCCTCGAACATCCCGTCGTGACCGCCCAGGTCCGCATCTTCCGGGTAGAGGATGAAAGGGTACTCCACCGCCAAGCCGCAGCCATGCACCAGGTCGGCGTAGCGGTTGGCCAGATAAGGCTCGGGCAGGGGAAAGGCCTTTTCGGAGAATTCCCGGAAGGTCACGCCGGGGCGCAACAGCGCCGTGTTATGGGTCAGCTGGCGGTGGGACAGTTCGTAGAGCCGGCGTTGGGCGTCACTAGGCATTTTGTCGCCGATCACCCAACTACGGGAAATGTCGGCGTAAAAGCCGAAGGGGCCGATCAGATCCGTGTCAAAGGAGAGAAAGTCGCCGTTTTCCATGACCCGGTCGGCGGTTTCCTGGAACCAGGGGTTGGTGCGCGGCCCGGAGGTGAGCAGGCGGGTCTCCGGGTACTCGCCGCCGCGCGACACGCTCTCCTTGAGAAGGATCGCCAAGGCCTCCGACTCGCGCATGCCAGGCACCACGGCCGCGCGCAGGGCC
>JANQKX010000745.1 GCA_028280915.1 Kiloniellaceae bacterium | reverse complement strand
TGATGCTGGGTGGCGTCTTTCTGTCCATGGGCGGCTTGATCGTGCGCCACATCGACACGGCCGACGGCTGGCAGATCATGTTCTATCGCTCCTGGGCCTTCGTGGTCACCGTCTTGGCATTTTTGGCCTGGCGCTACCACGGCCGCTTGGTACAGCCCTTCCTCAACATCGGCTATCTGGGTATTCTCGTGGGCTTTGCCCTGGGCACGGGTTTTACCCTTTACCTCTTTGCCCTGCTGCATACCACCGTGGCCAACGTGGCCTTTATCCTCAGCGCCAGTACCTTCACCGCCGCCCTCTTGGGCTGGCTGGTGCTGGGCGAGCGGGTCGCCGGGATCACCTGGATCGCCATGGTGGCGGCCATGGCGGGCATCGGCATCATGGTGGCCAACGGCCTTGAGGAAGGCCACCTTTTGGGCAACCTGATCGCCCTGGGCGCGCCCCTCACCTTCGCCATCACCGTGGTCTCCGTGCGCCGGGCGGGGTCGCGGGACATGGTTCCCGCCATCTGCCTGGCCGGCGTGGTGGCCGGCTGTTTCGCCACTTTCATGATCCCGAGCTTTTCCCTGCCCCTGGACGACCTTCTCTTGTCCCTGGCCATGGGCTCGGCCCAGCTCGCCGCCGGATTTATCTGCATCACCCTGGGCGCCCGCTGGGTGCCCGCCGCTCAGGTGGCCCTCCTGGCCCTGACCGAAACCGTTCTGGCGCCGATCTGGGTCTGGCTGGTTGTCGGGGAAGTGCCGTCGGCCACGGCTCTCATTGGCGGCTGCATCGTGCTCGCCGCCGTCCTGAGCCAGGGCCTCTATGCCCTCCTCCAGGAAACCCGGCGGCAAAAGTAAGACGCTGCTGTTCGACGCGCGAGGAGCAACCTTAAGGTAAAATTAAGGGTTAACCTTTAATCGATTTGTTCACCAGAGCGCCTTCAGATCCGTTTGATTTGCTCTGCGGTTCTCTTGGCCTGAACGGCGCTCCGGTTCTTAATGTTTCGAAGTAAGATCCGGTCGGGCAGAAAATTATGAACGCAAACGCGCCACAGCAAGACATCGACTGCGATTTGGACGACCTCTGTGGGTTTTTGCAGCGGGCGGCGCAGGGAGACGCCAGCAATCCCCCCGCCGGCGCCAGCCCCCTGGCCCGCGCGGCCCAGGCCTTGAGCGCCCGCCTGACGGAAAATCAAACCGGGACTGTCCCCGGACCGGCCCAAGACGCCGCCACCGCCTATCGCCAAGCCGCCTACCGCCAAGCCGCCGCCGTCACGGGACATGTGCGCCACCTGGTCCGCCACGCCGAAACCGCCGGCGGCCTCCAGGACCACTTTCTGTCGGAAATCAGCCAACGGGCCAACAGCCTGCGGGACGGCCTCACCGACATGGTCCAGGAAGTGGAGACCAGCACCAAAAGCGCCACCCAGATGCAAAACGCGGCCCGCTCGGAGATCGAACAGGTGGCCCATACCATTCAGGCCGAGCTGGAGGCCCTGAAATCCGCCTTGCAGCAGAAGACGGATGATACGGGCAAGGTGCTCTCGGCCATCGCCGATATCGGCAAGGGCATCCGCCTTCTAGCCCTCAATGCCACCATCGAGGCGAGCCGGGCCGGCGAACACGGCCGGGGTTTCGCTGTCGTCGCCGAAGAGGTCCGCGGCCTTTCCCAGGTCACCATGGACCACGCCGAGGAGGCGACCCGCCTGATCGATCTGGCGGAAGCCAACCGGGCGGTGCAAGGCGTCATCGAAAACGCCGAGGAATCCCTCGACCGCCTGTCCGCCGCCATCAACCAATCCCTGGGCAACCTGCAGTCCAGGTTTCAGTCCATGAACGCCCAGCAGGCCGACATTGCCAACAATAATCAGATCATCTTCGAGATCTTGGAAAGCGGTCAGCAGGCCCAGCAGCGCGCCGGTCACAAGCTGCGCTGGGCCGGCGCCGACCTGTCTCACGCCAGCGAACTCTTCAGCGGCGCACCCGAACAGGCGGACACCCAAGTGGGCGCCTTCTTAAGCCAAACCGCTGTTTGGGCCGACCCTTCCGCGGATATGTTGGCGCGCATTTTGGCCGAAGGCCGGATCCGGGTGGCGGTGGAGCCCAGTTTCATCGGCCTGTCCTTCCGCCAGCAGCAGGACCAGCCCCTCGAAGGCTTGGATGTGGACTACATCCGGGCCTTCGGCCGTTGGCTGGGGGTGGAGGTGGACCTGGTGGAGCATCCCTGGGACGTGCTGACCGAACTATTGTATACCGGGCCCGATGCCGGACAGCCGCCCGCCGATCTGGTGTGGAGCGCCCTGCCGCCGGATGCCAGCTATCACGGCGTGGCCTTTTCCGATACCTACACCTACCTGCCCTTCGTCTTGTGCCGGCGCAAGGGCGACGACCAGATCACCTCCCTGGCTTCTCTGGAGGGGCGGGCCCTGGGCATCATCAACGATCCGGGCGCCTTCATCGTGCTGGAAAACGCGGGCGTGCGCTGGGGCGACAACGCCACCGTACCGGGCGGCAAGGTGCGCCTGTCCAACCTCATCCCCTATAGCGACCAGAGCCGCATTCATGATTGCCTGGCCGAGGGAACCGTGGATGCCTTCGCGGTGGATCTGCCCATTTACTATTGGGCCTGCCAGGACGCCGCCAGCCCGTGGCACGGCAAAATCGAAATCCTGCCGGACCAGTTCCCCGACGTGCTCTATTATTATTCCGTGGCGGCCAAGGCCCAGCCCGACGCCTACCGCCTATTGACCAAGGTGAACGAATTTGTTGCCTGGTTCAAAGGAAGCGACGAGCGACAAGGCATCGAAGAACGCTGGCAGGGCAAAGCCTATGCCGGGACCACCACCTACCGCGACGAACCGGGCAATCTTATGGGCGCACCGGATCTGGCCGGCCTCTATCACGACGCCTGCGCCCGGCACGGCATTGATCCTGAGGCCGCGCTATCCTGAAGCGACGATTTAGTTGCTTTCTTGAAAGCGGAAGTCGGCCCGCAGTTGTTGCAGCCAGGCCAGATCCTGCTTGATGCGCTCGATGTCCCGCTCCATGGCGCGGCTGGCGCTGCCTTGGACCGCCGGGCAAGCTTCCCGGGCCTTTTGCAGCCAGGCCAGATCCCGGCGGTAAGCCCTGGACAGGCTATCCAAGACCTGGGCACCGTCATGGGCATCAAGAATCCCCAAAAAGCAAATCTTCAGGGTCACCGCCGCCCGGCTGACCGAGCCTTGATCCAGGGGAAGCGGCCGCTGAATGAGGTCGCGCAAGTGGTCCTGGCCCTGAGGTGT
>JANQKX010000716.1 GCA_028280915.1 Kiloniellaceae bacterium | reverse complement strand
CCGCTGACCCCGAGAGCAATCCCCCGAGAGCGGCCCCCTCGGAGAGAGCAATCCCCCAAGACCGATGGCCCGAGACCGATGCCCCGAGATTGATACGATGCCGGCCCGGCAAGGCTAGTGCAGCTTGTTGCCGGTCAGGCAGCCTAGAGCTTCGGCCAGATCGCTGGTCAACTGATCCAAGGCACGTTGATCCGCTTCGGTCCCCTCGCCGTCTTCGATCCGCTGCAGCATGTCCCGATCCAAGGACATCACCGCCGTGTGACGGTCCACCACGTCAACGCCCTGCCGCGGCGCCTTTTTCCTATCCATTTTCGCTACCCGACTTCTTTATGCCATCTCTCTACTGTAGCGATTAAGATACGTTAACCAAATAGAAAAATTGAGTTTTTCGGGATACAGGACCCTGGCCACGCCAACTGCGGGGGAAGCGCTGAAGTTTATTGGTTAACGCGGCTCGGGTGATAAAGATGCGGACTGGGCGGGCCGGCGGCCGCTCAGCCGGCCGCCCGCTTTACCGCCAAGGCGGCCAAGCTTTCCTTAAGTTCCCGGCCCACCGCGCCGCCGTCCCCGGTGACCCGGCCGACGGCCACGGCCTTGAGGCCCTGTACATGGGCTTCCAGCAAAACAAGGTCGGGCCTGCCGCCCATTTTTTCCATCTCCGCGCAGAGCAGAGAGCCGATGTCCGTCAGGAGCTGGTAATCGAAGGTGGCCGCTTGCCCGCGCAGGTCATGGACCCGCACATAAAGCTGTTTCAGGTGCTGGGCCTGGTCAAGCTCGCTCGCCTGGGACAGGGTGCCGAGGGCGCGTTCGATATCCTTAAGCGCGGCGGAAACTTCCGCTTCGAAGTCACCGCGCATTTCATCGATGCCCTGCCGCACACGGGCCAGGATTTCCGCCATGTCCAGGCCGGCCCCCTTCCTCACCTTGCGCGCAAGGGAACGGGGCGGCAGGGTGATTTGGCCCCGGTTCTGGCGCTGGTCTCGTGACGACACGGGCATCTAGATGTCCAAAAGCTCTTCGGCCGCATCGTCGTCAGCCACCGGAAGCGGCGCCGCCGCCGCGGCCCCGCCAAGGGCCCGTTCCGGGCCGAAATAGCTGTCCGTGCGCAAAAACGGGCGCGGCTGTTCGATGATCGCGACAATCCGCTGGTAAAGAGTGGCCGCTGATACGGGCTTGGCCAGGACATCGTGCACGCCCGCGTCCCGGGCCGAGCAAATACGATCAATGTCGGTAAAGCCGGGCAACACGATAATCGGCAAATGGCTGATCTCCGGGTCCTCATCACCGCGCAGGCAGTTGACCAGGGTCAGACCGTCCTTGGGCCGCATCAGCCAGTCGGTCACCACGAGATCGGGGGGGCGCCGGCACACCTCCTGCACGGCCTCGTCCACGCCGCCCATCGCCACGACCTGGCGGACCCCCATGCTGCGCAGGAACATGGAAACGATGCGCCGCATGTATTCGCTGTCGTCGACGATCAAAATCCGCAACGACGATAGATCATAGGTCCGGGCCATGGGCAGGACACCGCCAGAAGTTTAGAAATGACCCAGCCGAGGCTACGGCCAGATCCTAAACAAAAAGTTTCCGACCGCACTCATAGTGCGAAAAAACGAAATTTTCAGCACCCGATCACACCCAGAGAATTGCCGCGCGAATCCAAACGCACCAAAAACCTGCAAAAAGCCCAAAGATTGGCAAACGAACGTTCTATTCGCCCGGTTTACTCGTCGGTGCGCGCCTTGATATCATTCCACAAAGCGCCGGTTGCCGTGCCGGCGGCACCGCCCAAGGCGGCGCCCAGAGCGGGATTGCCCGCCATGGCCCCAACCACCGCGCCGCCGGCCGCCCCGATCGCGCCGCCGGTCAGGGCTTGTTGTTCCTGCTGCGTCAAGCCGGAACAGCTAGATAAAGAGCCCAGCAAAATCGCCGCGACGGCAAAACCCTTAATTGATTTCATCTTGTCCTCCCTTGGCGGAAAATAGCCGCGAATCCGGCCCATTCCACCCTGCCTGTCCGTGAAAGATACGCCGGGACTATTTACTAAAAACCAGGGTCTCGAAGAGACCGTGGATAACCGATTTGCCCGACTGGTCAGGGTTCGAGGCATAGTAGGTATCCAATTGGACCACCACGTCGCCAAGGCTGTGACCCGATGCCCCCTTGGCCAGCAAGGGCACGAAGCTCTTTTGCTCGGGATCGAACTGTCCCTCGGCCAGTTGGCGTTCGAATTCCACCAGTTGCATGATACCGGCCAGGAAAGCGACCTTTTGGTCCTCTTCCATCTCCTGCCACTCGGTGCCGGTGACCACCATCACCTCACCCTCTTGCGCCTTGGCCGTGTCCAGGGGCGCCAGCCAGACGGCCGCTCCCAGCAATAGCAAGCCAAAGCCCAC
>JANQKX010000667.1 GCA_028280915.1 Kiloniellaceae bacterium | reverse complement strand
GATCCAAGGCAAAGGCCAGGGACACCGTCTCCGGGTCCGGGGCCGGCGGGTTGAGGGCATAGCGGCAGTTGTCCGGCCCACCGGAAAAAGTCACCGCGTCGGGCGCGTCCAGGTGGAGAATCTCAATGTAGTAGGTGGGATCGTAAACCGTGTAGCGCAGCACCTGCTCGCCCAGGGGCACCGGGGTTTCCAAGGGCACGACAAAATCCATACGCAGCCGGTTGCCGTCCATCTGGGACGACATCTCGGTGGCCGTGCCAATACCGATGCGCCCGTCCTTGCCCTCGGCCCGGGTGAAGTAGTCATACTCCTCAAGGTTTTCCATGTTCAGCGCCAACAATTCCGCCAGCGGCTCCGCATCGGGCAGGCCGTCCCCGTTCCCGTCCATACCCTCGGTGGCAAAGGCGGTATAGTACTCGTCGAACAGCCAGGTCTCCCGCAGCGCCACGGCGTCTCCGTCGTCGTTTAGCTCCACTTGGATGCGCACGTCGATCCAGGCATGGGGATGGGCCCCGGCCGGGGCCGCGAAGAGGCCGCCAACGGCCAAGCCCGCCAGCAAACATTGCCAAAATCGAGACCGGGATCGCAAAGGTTTGATCATGGGGACTTTTCCCTTTCGCCCAATGGCTTACCACCGCCCCCACGACACTGCCGACGTATCACTTTTTTGCCCGCGGCCTTTTCGACTGGGGCTTTTTCGCCGATCTAGATTAAGGGATAGATAACCCGCCTTTTAGTCCAATTCAATGGGCGCCATGTCGGCCCAGCCATCGCCCGGCCCGGGATTTTCCCCGTGGCAGCGGCCGCCCAGGTGGGTCATCACGCCCCAGACCGCGTTCAGGGCGGTCTGCACCGCGCCCTCGACCCAGGCCGGCGTCCAGCTCACGTCGTCGCCGGCCAGGAAAAGCCCCTTTTGCGCCGGCGGCAGATTGGCTTGCATGAAATGGCTGAACATGCGGTGGTTATAGCGGTAGTGCCCGGGCAGGGCGCCCTTGAAGGCCCCCAGGAAGTTGAGGTCGTCTTCCCAGCTGACGGTGATGGGATCGCCCACGATGTGCTGGGTAATGTCCACCTTGGGATAGATTTTAGCCAAGGCCGACAGGGCCAGCTCCACCCGCTGTTCCACCGGCAGGGGCAGCATTTTCAAGGCGTCGGTCATCCATGAATAGGTCAGGCAGATGACGCTGGGCTTGTCCGGACCGTTGTCGAACAAATACGTGCCCCGGGACATGCGGTCGGTCAGGGTCATGGACATGATATCCCGCCCAGTTTCCGGGTCCTTATCCTTCCAGAACGCCCGGTCCACCATGACGAAGGTCTTGGACGACTGCATATAGCGGGTGCGGTCCAGGGCCATCCATAGTTTTTGATCAAAAAGCCGTTCTTCCGTGTCCACCGCCGTGGTGAGCAGATGGCTTTGGCAAGTGGTGATCACCGCCTCGTAGGCGTCCGTGCGGCCCCAGCGGTCGGTGATGGCGAGCCGGCCGTCACCGTCGCGGAAGATCCGCTTGGCACCGGCCCGGGTGGCGCCGCCGTTCAGCGCCGACAGGGTGGTGCCTTGGGGCCAATGGGCGATGGTCCGGGGCGGATGGCGCCACAGCTTCTGGGGCACCTGCTCTACGCCGCCCACCATGAAGCGCTGGTTTTCGTCGCATTCGGTGACGTTGACCCGCAAAATCTCCAGCATGGAGTTGGGGAAGTCGGAATCCCAACCGCCGGTCCCGAAGCCCACCTGGCCGAAGACTTCGCGATGACGAAAAGATAACTTTTGGAAAGCTTTTGACGACGCAACGAAATCATAGAACGACCTTTCGTCCCAATCCCGCACGATGGGGTTCCAAATCTCCTTGATCCGCGCCCCGTCCTTGTCCCGGATGGCCGACTTCAGTTGGGAGAAGCGGGCGCCCTCCTCCAAGGCGTCATCGTAGGCCCGGGCCACCTCCTGATAGATCTGCGGCAGGTCGGCCAAGCTTTCCGCGTAGTGGCTTTCATTTTCCAGATCGATCACCGTGGATCCGGCCGCCGGGGTCAGGGGATTGGGGAAGGGCCGGCTGTCCACCCCCAGCTTGTCCACATAGTGGTAAAACCCGGTGCCGGACACGGGAAAGCGCATGCCGCCCAATTCGGCGATCACGTCGTCGGCCCCTTCGAAGGGCTGGGAGCGCAAGCGGCCGCCGAACTGGCCCGATTCGTAAAAGATGGGCCGCAGCCCCAAGCGCATGAGCTCGTAACCCGCGATCACGCCCGAAGCGCCGGCGCCGATGATCGCCACCCGGGCGCCGTGACACGTGTTCGGCACCTGGCCCAAGCCGGCCGGGTGGGTGATCCAATCGTCGTAGGCAAAGGGGAAATCCGGCCCAAAGACCGTTACGGGCTTTTCTTGTGTCGCGTTCACGCTCCCTCTCCCTGGTTTTCTTTTGGCCCATAAAGGTCCGGCCGCAAATCATCGAAGTAGGTCACGGCGCGACGTACCCGATCCAAGGTGCCATGATCCAAGTCGGCGGTGATCAATTCCGCGCCCCGGCCCGCCCGTGCCAGATCCTCGCCGTTGGGCGCGCAGATGCAGGAAAGTCCGCAATAGGTAAATTCGCCTTCCGCGCCGGTGTAGTTGGCATAAACCACGTAGACAGAGTTTTCCTCGGCCCGGGCCGGCACCAAGCGGGTGGCGACTCCGTCAAAGGGCAGCATGTTGGCGGTCGGCACCAAAATGGCGTCGACCCCATCGCGGGCATAGGCCCGCGCCAGTTCGGGAAACTCGATATCGTAACAAATGGCCAGGGCAAAGCGCCAGCCTTCGAATTCGAAAGGCGCCGAGAGGCAGGGCCCGGCGCGAAACTGTGCCCGGTCCACCGCCCCGAACAAGTGGGTCTTGCGGTAGCTGGCAACAATGCCTCCGCGGCCGAAAAAAACCGCCGTGTTGTAGACGGCGTCATCGTCGCCCCGTTCAGGCAGTCCGACCAGGATCGCGATTCCCTGGGCCTCGGCGATACCTCCGATCCTGCCCATAGGGGCACTGCTCAGGGACCACGCCCCGTCCCGCACCGCCTGGGCGCCGATGTTATAGCCGCTCACGTACATTTCCGGCGTGACCAGCAGGTCGGCACCCTCCGCCGCCGCTTGGGAGGCCACCGCCTCCAGCCGCGCCAAGGCCTTGTCAAGGCCATCCGCGGCCGGTTCGCATTGCCAAGCAGCGATACGCAAG
>JANQKX010000626.1 GCA_028280915.1 Kiloniellaceae bacterium | reverse complement strand
TCAGCAAGGCGGGGGCCTGAATCGTGGAACCGCGCTATGCGGAACGGGCACCAAGGCCGGCGGCGGATAAAAGGCCTGGGCGACCTTGGCATAGGCCATGTAGGGCGTGGCGGACAACAGCAGGGCCATGCCTTCGGGCGCCCGTTCCGCATAGCGCGGTTCCACGATACAGGCCCCCGCCTTGCTGACGGCGAAACTGTCCAGGTACTGCTTGTTGTCCAGGAAACTCACGTCATCCGGGCCGGCCGAATCCAAGGGCGCCACATCTTTTACCTGCTGATCGCCCGCACCTTCCGGTCGCAATTCCGCACCGGAGACGTCAGCCAATTGAGCCAAGGTAAAAGGGCCAGCGGACTGAAAAAATCGGGGATCGGCCATATCCTATTCTCCCTGCAAGGCCAAAAGTTCAACTTCCGGCAAGCGCTCGTTTAAGAGGGCAATCACATCGACGGTGATCTCGTATTCCTGGCGTACCAAGACCACCGTCGCTTTGTCCAGAATAAGGTCAAGCTCTTGTTCTTCGGCGATTTCCTGGGCGGCTTGGACCAGCACGCCTTGTATTTGGGCCATGCCTTGACGAAAGACTTGATCCAGCTCTTTTTTCTTTTGCTGGAAATCCCGCTGCTCGGCGGTGACTTGGCTCTGCAGCTTCTGCCGCTCCTTGGTATAGACATCCGTTTCCATGGAGTCGCGCTGGTTTGCCAGTTCAAGATCCAAGCGGCGAAACGCCTCTTCCTTTTCCCGCATGGCGGCCAGTTCCTTGGCCCGCATGGCCTCAACCGTTTGGGACAGATTGGCCACGGCCTCGGATTCCCGCAGCACCCGTTGAATGTCGAGCACACCGACATGAACCGCGCCGGAAGACTGCGCCAGAGCCGGCGGAGTGCAAGAAACAAGGACGAATAAAAGCGCGGCGATCCGGCGCAAAAACCCAGGCGCCGACCGATGTCTTTTAGAACTCCGGCGCCTTTTAGAACTGGGTGCCAAAACTGAAGCTAATAAGTTCGTCTTTATCAAAGTCTTCCTGCACCACGGGGAAGCCGAAATCAACTATAACCGGCCCAAAGGGGGACTCCCACGAAAAACCCGTGCCGATGGCCACCCGGGGCTTGGATGAATCCAAGATCACATCGCCCGCCGCGGGAGTGCCGTCGTACCCCCAGGCCGAGCCCACGTCGGTAAACAGGCGCCCGCGGATCGCGAATTCCGCCGGCAATCCCAGGGGAAAACTGAGCTGAAACTGGTTGGTGTAAAACTGCTTACCACCCACCGGATCGTCGGAGCGCTGGTCGCGCGGCCCGATACCCGCGAATTCAAAACCACGGGGGTTGGAACCGCCGATGAAGAAGCGGTCACTGACCCGGGTATCCTGACCCAGGCCATAGATCTGCCCGTATTCGCCGCGATAACTCAGGGTCCATTCATCGGCGATGGTGTACCAGTACCCGGCGCTGACCGACCCCTTTAGGAAAGTGACGTCGCCGCCCAGACCGGTGAAATCCACTTCGCCGGACAGTATGTAGCCCTCCTTGGGGTCGAAGCGGGAATCCCGGGTATCGTAGGTCAGCTCCGTCGACAGGCTGGAGCGGAAAGTCCGGCCTTCCTCGTCCTTCACCAGCGACGATGCATCGCTGTCGATGTTGCTGATTTTTCGGTCCTCAGCCGTATAGCGCACCACCTGGCGCAGGTTTTCGCTCAGATCAAAGCCGGCCCGAAGGGAGCCACCCAGCCGCTCGGATTCAAAGGAAAACTGACTTTGGTCGCTGACGATCCGGTAAAGGTCGATACCGGCGGCCAGGTTACGGCCCAAAAAGTAGGGCTCGGTGAAGCTGAGATCGATTTCCGAACCGGAGCCCGCCAAGGAGACATTGAACCTCAAATCCTGACCCCGGCCCAAGAGGTTCCGCTCCCGCAGTCCAATGCTGCCGATAATGCCCGCTTCCGTCGAAAAACCCGCACCGAAGGTCAGGTCACCGGTGGATTGCTCTTCCACCGTGGTTTTGATCACGGTGCGGTCCGGTTGACTGCCGGGCAGGGTCTCCACATCCACATTGCTGAAGAAGCCCAGGTTCTGAATCCGGGTGCGGGAGCGGCGCAGACGCGCGGCATTAAAGGCATCCCCTTCAACCAGCCGGAACTCGCGCCGGATCACCTTGTCCAAGGTGCGGATGTTACCCTCGATATCGATCCGCTCCACGAATACCTTGGGGCCTTCTTGGATGTCGAAGGTAATGTCGATCCTTAGGTTTTCCCGGTCCCGGTCCGCGTCGGTGCGGATGTCCACAAAGGCAAAGCCCAAGTTGCCCACGGCCTCGTTGAGGACCTCCACGGCGTCTTGCACCGCTTCCGCGTCGTACCAATCCCCGGTTTCGATTTCCAAGTCGTCCCGCAGCACCTCGGGATCGAGATTTTTCAAGGAGGTGATGATGTCCACGGTGCCGAACTCGTACCGAGGGCCTTCGTCCACCGTGAAGGTCACGATGAAGCTCTCCCGGTCAGGGGTCAGCTCCGCAACGGAAGACAGTACCCGGAAATCCGCGTAACCCTCACTCAGGTAAAAGCGGCGCAACAATTCCCGGTCGAACGCCAGACGGTCCGGATCATAGGTGTCCGTGGTGGAGAGGATGTTCCAAAAACTGTATTCGGCCGAGGAGACCACGCCGCGCAAGGTGCCGTCGGAGAACTCGTTGTTGCCGATGAAGTCGATGGACTCGATGGTGGTCAGAGGACCTTCATTGATCTCGAACACCAAATCGACCCGGTTTTGCTCCAATTCGATGATCTTGGGGTCAACCGTCGCCGCGAAACGACCCGAGCGGCGATAGACTTCCAGGATGCGTTGCACGTCGCCTTGCACCTTGGTGCGTGTATAGACCACCCGGGGCCGCAACTGCGCTTCCGCTTCCAGGGTTTCATCGTCGATACGGTCATTGCCCTCGAAGGCGATGCGGTTGATGATCGGGTTTTCCACCACGACCACAATCAAGGCATCCCCTTCCCGGCGCAGGGTGACGTCGGAAAAGAGTCCGGTGGCAAAAATACCCTTCAGGGACTGATCCAGACGCGCCAGGTCGAAAGGATCGCCGGGATTGACCCGCATGTAGGAGCGCACGCTCTCCGGCTCTATGCGCTGGGTCCCTTCCACGCGGATTTCGTTGATCGTCCCGCCTTCCGACAAGGACTGGGCCATGGCGGAGCCCAGGGGGCCAACCAAGAAACTACAAAACAAAACTGCGATGATGGCGATCGGTGCTATTCGCCAGCGAGCCACGTCATACTTCTCCAACACAAAAAAACTTAGCCGACGAGCCCCTTGACGAAATCAAAAACCTCAATGTGGACGAGGTCGTTCCAGGTGACAAAAACGATGAGACTCAATACCAGCGCCAAACCGATGCGGAAACCGTATTCTTGCGCCCGCTCCCCCAAAGGCCGACCGCGCACCGCTTCTATGGCGTAAAACAGCAAATGCCCACCGTCCAGAATGGGAATCGGAAAAAGGTTTATCAACCCCAGATTTATCGACAGGACGGCCATGAACCAAATGACCGACACCACGCCGATTTCGGCCATCTGTCCGGACATCTGGGCGATACGAATCGGGCCGCCCAGTTCCTCAGAGCTGCGCGAGCCCGTGATGATTTGGCCCACCGCGTCCAGAGTGCCCACGGTCAAGGCCCCGGTTTCCTTGACCGCCATCCACACCGCGGTCAAAACATCGTGACGCACGTAGTCGGCGGAGCTGCGGGAAATGCCGAGCCGGCCGATTTCCTGCTGATTGCCGAAATTGTCGTCGATCACGGTCAGTTCGGGGACCGCCGTCAGCCCAATCTGCGAATCGCCCCGCTGGACCAGGATGTCCAGGCTTTGGCCGCCCCGCAGGGCCACGATCCGCTGCACGTCCTCGAAGCGATCGATGCCCGTGCCGTCGATCTCCAGGATTCGGTCCTCTGGCAAAAAGCCCGCCGCCTCGGCCGGCGAATCGGGCAGGATTTCGCCCACCACGGCCGGGGTATAAGGCTGACCGACCGTGCTGAAGAGGCCCGCTAAGAGCATGATTGCAAAGAGGAAATTTGCCAAGGGACCGGCCGCGACGATCCAGCTGCGCTGGCCCAAACGTTTGTGATAGAAGGCAACCGCGCGGTCCGCCTCGCTCATTTCCCGGACGGTCCCATCGGGCATGCTGGCGGCGTTGGCATCGCCGAACATCTTCACATAGCCACCCAAGGGAATGATGCTGAATTTCCAGCGGGTCCCCGCCTTGTCGGTCCAGCCGAAAAGCTCCGGCCCGAAGCCGACGGAAAAGATCTCCACCCGGACCTTATTCCAGCGGGCCACCAGATAGTGGCCCAGCTCGTGCACAAAAACCAAAGCCGTCAAGATGACTAAAAACGGCAGGCCGAATCCGTAAAGGCCGCTTGGCGTTTCCATGGCTTAAAATCCAAATCCCATTTGCTACGATGTGCCCCTGCCGCCTATTGACCCGGCGCGAAAGCTTTTTCGCTTACCATGCTTTTGGGCTGCATAAACCATATGGCGCCAAACATAAAGAGCCTAGCGCTTGCCCTCGAACTTGCCGCTGAGGTCACCGGCCAAGCGACGGGCCTCCTGATCAAAGGCATAGATCTCGTCCAAGCTGCCGGGCTCGGCCGCGGGAAAGGCCGCGAGGGTTTCGGCCACCAAGCCGGCGATTTCCATAAATCCGATCCGGCCGCCGAGAAAACGTTCCACCGCCACCTCGTTGGCCGCGTTCAGGGCGATGGGCGCCGACCCGCCGGCCCCCAAGGCTTCCTGCGCCAGACGCAGCGCGGGAAAACGTTCATAGTCCGGCGCTTCGAAGGTCAAATTCGACAGATTGGCAAAGTCCAGCTTTTCCACCGGCGCCGACATGCGATCGGGCCAGGCCAGACTATAGGCGATGGGGGTGCGCATGTCCGGCTGACCCAACTGGGCCAAAACGGAGCCGTCCACATAGGCCACCATGGAATGGATCACCGATTGGGGATGAACCACCACGTCGATTCGCTCCTGCGGCAGACCAAAGAGATGGCGGGCTTCGATGACCTCGAGCCCCTTGTTCATCATGGTCGCCGAATCCACTGAAATCTTGGCGCCCATGTCCCAGTTGGGATGGGCCACCGCCTGGTCCGGCGTGGCCCGGGCCATGTCGGCCGGATCCCACTGGCGGAAGGGGCCGCCCGAGGCCGTGAGGATGATGCGCTCCACCCGCTCCAGCCGATCCGATTCGAGGACTTGGAAAATGGCGTTGTGCTCCGAATCCACGGGGAGGAGACGGGCGCCGTTCCGGGCCACGGCGGCGGTCATGAGCGCACCGCCGCAAACAAGAGCCTCTTTGTTGGCCAGGCCCACCACGGCGCCCCGGTTGATGGCCGCCAGGGTCGGACTGAGCCCGGCTGACCCCACGATCGCCGCCATGACAAAATCAGCCGGCCGGCCGGCCGCCTCGTCAATGGCGGCTGGGCCCGCGGCGGCTTCCACGCCGCTGCCCGCGAGGGCCGATTTCAGGGCTCCGTAGGAATCCGGGTCCCCTACCACCGCGAGCTTGGCGCCCAAGGCCCGCGCCTGCCGGGCGAGCTTGTCCACGGAGCGGTAGGCGGTCAGGGCCTCCACTTGAAAGGCACCGGCATTGCGTTCGATGAGATCGATGGTGTTGCAGCCAATGGACCCGGTGGAGCCCAGGATACTGATCCGTTTCGGCGCGGAGAGTGTCAGCGGAACCGCCTCCGCGGTACAGTCAGCTGTTGCCATGTTACGTCGGGCCTCCCCACATCCACAATAAAACGGCGGTCACCAGACTGGCCGAGAGCAACCCGTCGGTCCGGTCCAAAATGCCACCGTGGCCGGGGATGATGTTGCTGGAATCCTTCACATCAAATCGCCGCTTCAGGTGGGACTCGAAAAGATCGCCCATTTGCGCCACAACGGCAAGGAATCCGCTCATAAGCGCCGCTTGAATCACAATGTCTTGGCCCAAGAACAAGGCCATCGCAACCCCAAAGAGACCGGCGGCCACCACACCGCCGATCAGTCCGGCCCAGGTTTTTTTCGGGCTGATCGCGGGCGCGAGCTTGGGCCCGCCAATGGCCCGTCCGGAAAAATAGGCGGCAATATCCGTCGCCCAAACCACGCCGATCAACCAGACGATCAGGGCCAGGCCATGATCCGGGTAAAGCCGCATCCAGAAAAAAGCCAAACAGGCAAATCCCGGGTAAACAAGTCCGGTCACCCGCCACAAAGCGTGCTCAAAGCCAACGCGGAAGCTCAATAACGCGACCAAGCCGGCGCCCGCGATCAAAATCCAGCCGCCCACAGGGAAATCGTAAAACATTCCTGCCGTCAGGCCGATCGCGACCGCGACGATCATCAGTGCCTCGGGCAGACCGGTGTGGCCCCGGTTGCAAACACGCCCCCACTCCCAAGCCATCAGAGCGCCGGAGATCACCAAAAGCACGTTTATGTATGGCGCGCCGAAGTAGATCGGCACCAGGATCACCGGCGCCAGAAGGACAGCGGACAAGACACGCGTTTTCAGATTGCCAGAGGACGGCTTGCCAGGAGACGGCTTGCTTGGGGACGGCTTGCTTGGGGACGGCTTATCGGGGGTCGCCGGTGGCACCATATCGCCGATCACGTTTTTGGAATTCCTGCACGGCCTGCGCCAGGTCGGATTTGTCGAAATCGGGCCAATACTTGTCGATGAAAACCAACTCCGTATAGGCCGATTCCCAGAGCAAAAAATTACTGATGCGCTGTTCGCCACTGGTGCGGATCAACAAATCGGGATCCGGCATGTCCCAGGTGGAGAGATGGCGGCTGAACTGGGTTTCGTCGATCTGCGAGGGATCTAGGCGTCCTTCCGCCGCGGCGTTGGCCAGGGCCCGGCAAGCAGCCACGATATCGTGCCGGGCGCCATAACTCAGCGCCAGGGTCAGATTGAGCCGCGTACACTGCGCGGTCAGGGCCTCTGAATCCTCGATCAGATTGACCACGTCCCGGGGCAGTCGGTCCCGCTGCCCCACAATGCGCAGGCGTACCCCTTCCCGGTGCAATTCAGCCACCTCGGACTTCAGATAACGCCGCAACAGCCCCATGAGGTCTTCCACCTCCGCCATGGGCCGGCGCCAGTTTTCCGAAGAGAAGCCGTAAAGGGTCAGGTAGCGAATTCCCAAGTCCGCCGCTCCCTTCACACTGCGGCGGACCGCTTCGGCGCCCTTTTGGTGCCCCAGCACACGCGGCAAACCCCGTGCCCGCGCCCAGCGGCCATTGCCATCCATGATAATCGCCACGTGGGGGGGGATTTCCAGATCCGTGAAGGCGGGCAAGGGATCCATTTTAAAGCCTCGATAGCTCCTTACACGTGAAGGATTTCTTCTTCTTTCTGGGCCAGGGCTTCATCAATGGATTTAATGTGCTTGTCGGTCAAGCTCTGGATTTCGTCGTTCCACAAATGATGCTCGTCTTGGGAGATTTCGCCGTCCTTCTCCCGCCGTTTCAAGTCGTCCATGCCGTCACGGCGCACGTTGCGGACCGCCACCCGGGCCTGCTCGGCATACTTGCCCGCGATTTTCGTCAACTCCACGCGGCGCTCCTCAGACAAGGGCGGGATGGGCACCCGCACCATCTGGCCGTCGTTGATCGGGTTGAGCCCAAGGCCTGATTCCCGGATGGCCCGCTCCACCGCGCTGGTCATGGATTTGTCCCAGACCTGAACCGACACCATGCGCGGCTCGGGCACGGAAATGCTTGCCACCTGGTTGATGGGAACGGTGGCGCCATAGGCTTCCACGGTCAGGGGCTCCAAGAGGCTGGTGGACGCCCGGCCGGTGCGCAAGCCGGCAAACTCCTTCGTCAGGGCTTCCAAGGCCCCATCCATCCTGCGTTTTAGATCTCTTAAATTCGGGTCCGACATGGTTCAGTCCTCACCATTTTGCACAACTGTAAAGCGGCCGTCGCCGCACAAAACGTCGGCGAAGGCGCCCGATTCATAGATTGAAAACACCAAAATCGGTATGTCATTCTCCCGCGCCAATGAAATGGCGGCGTGATCCATGACCGCTATATCGTGGCGGAAAACATCCATATATGACAAGCGTTCAAATCGCTTGGCCGTGGAAACCTTGGCCGGATCCGCATCGTAGACCCCGTCCACCTTGGTGCCTTTCAGCAAGACCTCGCAGCCCATCTCCGACGCCCGAAGGGCGGCCGCCGTGTCCGTGGTGAAAAAGGGATTGCCCGTGCCGGCGCCGAAAATCACCACCCGGTGTTTTTCCAAATGACGCACCGCGCGGCGGCGAATATAGGGCTCGGCCACGGACTCCATGGGGATCGCGGTTTGCACCCGGGTGTCCACGCCGATCATTTCCAGCGCGTTCTGCAAGGCAAGAGCATTGATGACCGTGGCCAGCATGCCCATGTAGTCGGCGCTGGCCCGTTCCATGCCCGCCGCGGCGCCGGCCAGTCCACGGTAGATGTTGCCGCCGCCCACCACCAGGCAAACCTGCACCCCCATGCCATGCACGGCTTTCACGTCTTGTGCAATGGATTCCACCATGCCCGAATCTAAACCATAGTCCTTTGGCCCCATCAGGGCCTCGCCGGAAATTTTCAAGAGAACACGGCGATAATTTGGACGCATTGCGGCTTTATCGGACATATTACCCCCTATGTGGCGGCCGCGGACCTGCGGCACGCAGGCAAGGCCGGGAAGCTGACGCGGGCCAGCGCCGCCGAGCCGAACTCCCCCGAGTCGCGCGGCGCCAGTGCCCTATTTTACCCCAGCCCGCCCGCAAATCCGAGCGATGAGATCGGCAAAAATCCCGCCGATCGGGCTGCGACTGCCGCCCCGCCGAATTTGACCGCCGAAAGATCAGCCGCCGAGAGTGGCCGCGACCTCGGCCGCGAAATCGCTTTCCTCGCGTTCCACGCCCTCGCCCAGCTTGAAGCGCACGAAGCCGGCTACCTTGACATCGGCGCCCAGGTCCTTGGCCGTCTTCTCGACGGCCTTGCCGACCTTGGTTTCGCCGTCGATCACAAAGACCTGCTCCAGCAGGCAGTTTTCCTCGTAGAACTTGCGCAAGCGGCCTTCGACCATCTTGGCGATGATTTCCTCCGGCTTGCCGCTGGCGCGGGCCTGGTCGCTGAGAATTTCCCGCTCCCGGTCCAGCTCGGAGGGATCGACCCCGTCCCGGTCCACGGCCAAGGGCTGGGCGGCCGCCACGTGCATTGCCAACTGCTTGCCCAGCGCGGCGAGCTGATCCTTGTCGCCGGTGGACTCCAGTGCAACCAGCACCCCTTGCTTGCCCATGCCGGGCACGACCTGATTATGGATGTAGGAGGCCACCACGCCGTCGCTGACGGAAAGCTGGGCCATGCGGCGCAGGCTCATGTTCTCACCGATGGTGGCGATCATCTGGGTCAATTGGCCCGCCACGTCATGGTCGCTGCCCGGATAGGCAACTTTCATGAAGGCGTCCAAGTCGTCGCCCGCCGTCAGAGCCAATTGGGCGGCGCCCCGCACGAATTCCTGAAAATTCTCGTTGCGGGCCACGAAGTCGGTTTCCGCGTTGACTTCGATGATGGCGCCCCGGGAGCCATCCAGCGCCACGCCGACCAGCCCTTCGGCGGCCACGCGACCGGCTTTCTTGGCCGCGGCGGCCAGACCTTTTTTGCGGAGCCAATCCACGGCCCCTTCCACGTCTCCATCCGTTTCCACAAGCGCCTTTTTGCAGTCCATCATGCCGGCGCCCGACTTCTCACGCAGCTCCTTTACCAGCGCAGCGGAAATAGCGGCCATATCACATACCTCATTTTTCAGTTCGTCGTTTACGTCATGCGAAGCCAGGCCGGCGAATGCAATCGCCCGGCCTGGCCGAAAGATAAGTCCTAAGTTACGCCGTCGCTTGCTGTTGCGATTCCGTTTCGGTTGCTTCCGAATCTGGCTTTGTGTCGCTGTCGCCCGCTTCCGGTGCCGCCGCGGCCTCTGTGGTCTCGGCTGCCGATTCCTGCGGCGCTTCAGCTTCGGATTCCGTGGCGGTTTCCGTCGCGGCTTCGGTTACGGCTTCAGTTGCAGCGGCGGCCGCTTCATCCAGGGCCGGCTCGCTGGGGGCTTCTTCGCTCTCACCGATATCGGTGCCCGAGGAGATCAGTTCAGCCTGGATGCCGTCGAGCACGGATTCAGCCACCAGGTCGCAATAAAGCTGAATGGCGCGGATCGCGTCGTCGTTGCCCGGCACCGGATAGGTCACGCCCTGCGGGCTGGAATTGGAATCCAGGATCGCCACCACGGGGATGCCCAGGGTGTTGGCTTCCTGGATCGCGATGTGTTCCTTGTTGGAGTCAATGACAAACAAGATGTCGGGCAAGCCGCCCATCTCCTTGATGCCGCCCAGGGCCCGCTCCAGCTTGTCCCGTTCCCGGGTCAGGTTGAGCAGCTCCTTTTTGGTGAGCAGGCTTTGATCCTCCACCAGGCGCTGTTCCACAGTGCCCAGGCGTTTGATGGAATTGGAGATGGTTTTCCAGTTGGTCAGCATGCCGCCCAACCAGCGATGGTTGACGTAGTATTGACCGCAGCGGGAAGCCGCGCCGGCCACGATCTCGCTGGCCTGGCGCTTGGTGCCCACAAAGAGCACCCGGCCGCCGCCGGCCACCACTTCCCGCACGGCGCCCAGGCCCTGGTGAAGCAAGGGGACGGACTGCTCGAGGTCGAGAATGTGGATGCCGTTACGGACCCCGAAGATAAAGGGGGCCATTTTCGGGTTCCAGCGCCGAGTGGTGTGTCCGAAATGAACGCCTGCTTCCAACAGCTGGCGCATGGTAAAGCTTGGAGTCGCCATAAGATCCTTCTCCGGTTAAGCCACCGCAAGCCTGTCATATGACCCCAGCCTATTCCGGGACTAAGACCATACACCGGAGCGACCCTGAGAATTTCTCCCTCAGGGGCCGCGATGCTTGCGTGTGAGGTTAAAGTTGGCGGCTAGATAAGCCCGCGCCAGGGAAATTGCAAGCAAAATCCCCCCTTTTCCACCGAATCGAGCGCCCTTTTGGGCCCTCGCCGCATACCTCGGGGCGCCATACCTGGAGATGGCACCGTGCCTAAAGATCTTGGATGCCCACCCCGGGGATGGATTTGATGGCCTGGCGCAGGGCACCGCTGAGCCGGTATTTGCCCGGCAGCTCGAACTCCACTTCTTGTTCCGCATCCAGATCCAACACGATGGCCACCCGGCCCCGTCCCGGCCCTTCCCGTTCCAGCAAAGCCCTAAGGCTGTTCAAATGGGATTCCTGAGCCATGAAGAGGCGCAGACCGGCGGCCGAGCGGGCCGCCACCTTGTCCAAGGGCTCGATGGCCTGCACGGTCAGGCGCGGTTCCTCCTCGGCGCTGCGGCGATCGGCGGTCACCACGAAATGCAGGGGCTGCGCGCTGTCCAACAGGTCCCGGTAACTGGCCAGGGTCTCGGAGAACAAGGTGACCTCGAACACGCCGCTGGTATCCGAGCACTGGACAAAGGCCATGCGGTTGCCCTTGCGGCTGTTGAGCTCCCGCTTGCCAATCACGATGCCCGCCAGGTTGAAGCGCCCCAGGGTCTCGGACTGGAGCAATTCCTGATAGGACACCACCTTGAGCTTTTCCAGGCTCTTGCCATAGGCGTCCAGGGGATGGGCCGAGAGGTAAAACCCGATGGCGTCGAACTCCTGGCGCAGGCGGTCCATGCCGGGCCAATCCTCCACCCGGGGCAAGGGCAGCTCGGCCGGCTGGGCCGTATCGTCGGCGCCCCCGAAGAGGTTCACCTGGGCGCTTTCCCGCTCATTGGCGGCGGCGGCGGCGTGGCGCACGATCACCTCGGCGGCGGCATAGACCTGGCGCCGGTTCGCCACCAGACCCTCGAAAGCCCCGGCGCAGGCCAGGTTCTCGATCTGGCGCTTGTTGACCGCCCGCGGGTCCAAACGGGTGGTAAACTCCGCCAGAGATTTAAAGGGGCCCTGGGCCGCCCGCTCGGTCACCATGTCGGCCATGGCCGCCGCGCCCACGTTTTTCACCGCCGCCAAGGCATAACGGATGGCCTTGCGCCCGTCGGCAAGGGTCTCCACCCCGAAATCGGCCAGGGAGTGGTTCACATCAGGCGGCAACAAAGGAATTTTAAGCCGTTGTAATTCCTGACGGAAGACGTTGAGCTTGTCCGTATTGCCCATGTCGTAGGTCATGGTGGCGGCGAGCAGTTCCACCGGATAGTGGGCCTTCAGATAGGCGGTTTGATAGGCCACCAGCGCATAGGCCGCCGCGTGCGCCTTGTTAAAGCCGTAGCCGGCGAACTTGTTGACCTGGTCGAAGATCTCGGAGGCCTTGTTTTTGTTGACCCCCTTTTCCACCGCGCCCTCGACGAATTTCATGCGCTGGGCATCCATCTCCGACTGGATCTTTTTGCCCATGGCCCGGCGCAGGATGTCGGCCGATCCCAGGCTGAACCCGGCCAGGACCTGGGCGATCTGAAGCACCTGTTCCTGGTAGATCATGATCCCGTAGGTTTCCTTCAGGATGCCTTCCAGGGTTTCGTAGAGGTAGTCGGGCTCCTCGTCGCCGTGCTTGCGCCGGATGTAGCTGGGGATGTTGTCCATGGGACCGGGACGGTAGAGGGCCACCACGGCGATGATGTCCTCGAAACGGTCGGGCTTGAGACGGCGCAGGATGTCGCGCATGCCCGAGGATTCCAGCTGGAACACCGCCACCGTTTCGGCCCGGCTCAGCATTTCGAAGGTAAGCGGATCGTCCAGCGGCAGGTTGTCCAGCTCCACCGTCTCGCCCCGCTGGGCGATCAGCTCGCAGGCCTTGGACAGCACGGTCAGGGTCTTCAGGCCCAGGAAGTCGAATTTGACCAGCCCGGCCTGTTCCACGAACTTCATGTTGAACTGGGTGACCGGCATGTCCGAGCG
>JANQKX010000605.1 GCA_028280915.1 Kiloniellaceae bacterium | reverse complement strand
AGTTAACAAAGCCGAAGCAACGCTCGGCGATCAGCGCGTTGGTGGTCTGGTGGTCGAGAAAGACGTTCTGGAAAACCGCCTCGGGCACGCCGGCGGCATTGAAGGCATCCGCCATGCGCTCGCCCACCAAAAGGGTCTGGCTCGCGTGCTTCAGCACGACCGTGTTGCCGGCGATCAAGGCTGGCGCCACCGTGTTGATCGCGGTCATATAGGGGTAGTTCCAAGGCGCGATGACCAGCACGGGCCCCAAGGGCTCCCGTTCGATCCGCCGTTCAAAGGCGCCGGAGTTTTCGGCGACCAGGGGCTTGAGGGCCTCGGCGGCGATGTCGGCCATGTAGTCGGCCCGTTCCTTCACCCCGCCGAACTCGCCGCCATAGCGCACGGGCCGGCCCATCATCCAGGCCAATTCGGGCACCACCTCGTCGCTCATCTGACCCAAGCGGTCGACGCCGGCGCGGACCAATTCGATCCGCTCCGCCAAGGGGCGGGCCGCCCAGGACGATTGCGCTTGCCGGGCCCGTTCGGCCGCTTGCTTGGCCTCGGCAAAGGAAAGGGCGGGGCGCTCGGCGAAAACCGAACCGTCGATGGGAGAAATACACTGGATCATGGTTTTTCCTTTGCTGTCGCTCTCTGCGGATCAGGTCCGCTCAAATCCCCGCGCCACCTCCCAATCGGTGACATGTCGATCATACTCCGCCTGCTCCCAGTCGGCGGCGTGGACGTAGTGGTCCACGACCTCGTCGCCGAAGGCTTGGCGCAGCATCTTGGAGTTCTTGAGCCGCCCGGCGGCCTCGCGCAGGGTACCCGGGATGGCCCGTGCCTGGCCGGCCTGATAGGCATCGCCGGTGAACTCCTCCTCAAGCTCGCGCTCGTTTTCCATACCGTCGATGCCGGCGGCCAGCAGGGCGGCGAAGGCCAGGTAAGGATTGAGGTCCGATCCGCCCACCCGGCATTCCACCCGGATCGCCTTGCTGTCCTCGCCGCACAGGCGGTAGCCGGTGGTCCGGTTGTCCCGCGACCAAATGGCCTTGGTGGGGGCGAAGGTGGCGGTCTGAAAGCGTTTGTAGGAATTGATGTTGGGCGCCAGGAAATAGGTGATGTCACTGGCGTGGTGCAGCAAGCCGGCCAGATAGTGGCGCAGGGTCTTGGACATGCCGTGGGTCGCCGCGCTGTCGTAAAACAGGGGCGCGCCGGTGCCGGATCGAAGGGACTGGTGAATGTGGCAGCTGCTGCCCGCCAAATCGGTGGCGGGTTTGGCCAGGAAGGTGAGGGCCCGACCAGCCGCCCAGGCGATTTCCTTGCATGCGTTCTTAATGATGACGTGGTTGTCGGCCATCTGCAGGGCATTGCCATAGCGCACGTTGATTTCTTCCTGACCCCGGTCCGCCTCGCCCTTGGAATTCTCCACCGGAATGCCCGCGCCCTGAAGGCCGGTGCGGATCGCCCGCATCACGTCTTCTTCCTTGGTGGTCTGGAAAATGTGATAGTCCTCGTTGTAGGCCCCGATTGGATTGATGCCGCGATAGCCCATCTCCCGGGCTTCGTCATAGCTTTCCCGGAACAGGAAAAACTCAAGCTCGCTGGCCATCATCGCGGTCAAGCCCCGCTCCGACAGGCGGGCTATCTGCTTCTTGAGGATCGCGCGGGGCGCGTGGGGCACGGGGTTCTGGTGATGATCCAGCACGTCGCAGAGCACCAAAGCAGTGCCCGCCAGCCAGGGCGTGCGGCGCAGCGTGGACAGATCCGGCTTCATGACATAGTCGCCGTATCCCCGGGCCCAGCTCGTCGCCGCATAGCCTTCGACCGTATTCATCTCGAAGTCCGTGGCCAGCAGATAGTTGCAGCTGTGGGTTTCCTTCCAGGCACTATCGATGAAAAACTCGGCCTGCATGCGCTTGCCCATGAGACGGCCCTGCATGTCGGTCTGAGCGACGAGAACCGTATCGATCTCACCGTCGGCCACGGCATTTTTGAGCTCTTCGAATGATAGTTTCCCGGACACCATATCCCCCATGATCCTTGTTCCGTTACACCAGCTACGTTGGGCCGCAGCTAGGCGGCCATTGTCGGGGTCGGTGGTGATACGTCAAGTTCTAACTTTTTCCATATTGGGATCGTAAAGTGGTGTTAGGTGAACCTGGCAGGGGAGCCGTTCGGTCGCCACTTCCAATTCGTAGCGGCCCGCGCGTACATAGTCCGCGTCCACGCCGTCCGGGTTACGCACGTAGCCGAAGCCGATGTTGAGGCCCAGCGTATAGCCCCAGCCGGCGCTGGACAGCCAGCCAACCCGCTGATCGTCGCGGTAAATCGTCTCCCGGCCAAGCAGGACGTTGTCCACGCCTTCCACCGTAAAGCATGCGAGCATCTTGTTGCGCGAGCCGGCCTTTGCCTCGGCCGCGGCGTCACGGCCTAAAAAGGGGACATTGCTGCTCAGCTTCACCGCCCAGCCCAGGCCTGCCTCGAAGGGGGAGTAGTCCGGCCCGATATCGGCGCCCCAGGCCCGATAGCCTTTTTCCAGGCGCAGGGATTCGATGGCCCGGTAGCCCGCGTTGGCCAGGCCGTGGGGCTGGCCCGCCGCCATCAGGGCATCGTAGACGGCCAGGGCGTTTTCCTTCCGACCGTGCAGTTCCCACCCCAGTTCCCCCGCATAGGTAATGCGCAAGGCCCGCACCGGCGCGCCGGCGATGGTGATCTCCCGGCAGTGCCCGAAGGGGAAAGCCTCGTTGGAGACATCGTCCTCGCAGGCGGCGGAGAGGATATCCCGCGACCGGGGCCCCATGAGCGAAAGGGTGAAGCGGTCTTCCGTCACGTCGACCAGTTCCGCGTCGCAGTGGTCTGGGATGTTGCGCTTGATCCAAGTGAAATCGTGGGTGCGGAAGCCCGTGCCGGTGACGATGTAATAGAGGTCCTCGGCGAAACGGGACACCGTGAGGTCGCACTCGATCCCGCCACGCTGATTGAGCATTTGGGTATAGGTCACCCGCCCCGCCGGACGGGCCACGTTGTTGGCGCAGATCCACGACAGGGCCGCTTCCGCGTCGGGCCCGCGCATCTCGAACTTGGCGAAGGAGGATTGGTCGAAGAGGCCTGCCCGCTCGCGCACGGCTTTGTGTTCCTGGCCCACGTGTTCGAACCAGTTTTGCCGTTGGAAGGAATAAAGGTCCTTTGCCGCCACGCCTTTCGGCGCGAACCAATTGGGCCGCTCCCAGCCCATCTTTTCGCCAAAGCAGGCGCCGTTTTCTTTCAAGCGGTCATAGAGCTGAGAGTGGAAAAGGGGCCGGCCCGACGCGTGTTCCTCGAAGGGCCAGGGCAGGGTGTAGTGCTTGCCGTAAAGCTCCAGGGTACGGCCGCGCACCCAGTCGATGTTTCGATGGTGGGGGCCGAAGCGCCGGATATCCACGGGACCCAGGTCCATGGGCGGCTCGCCGGCCACGACCCATTCGGCCAGGGCCATGCCGGCGCCGCCGCCCGAGGCGATGCCGAAGGCATTGAAGCCGGCACCCACGTAGAACCCCGCCACCTCGGGCGCCTCGCCCAGGATGAAGTTGCCGTCGGGGGTGAAGGATTCCGGCCCGTTGATGAGTTCCTTGATGCCCGCCGTCTCCAGGGCCGGCACCCGCTCGACGCAGGCCTGCATGGCCGGCTCGAAGTGTTCCCAGTTCGAGTCCAAGAGGGAAAAGTGAAACCCGTTCGGAATGCCGTCCTCGGCCCAGGGGATGGGATTGGCCTCATAGGCCCCGGCCACCAGGCCGCCCACCTCTTCCTTGAAATAAATGCGCCGGTCCGGGTCCCGAATGGTGGGCATGTCCCGGGGCAGACCGTCAATGACCTCGGTGACCATGTATTGATGCTGGACCGAGACCAAGGGCACGTTGACCCCGGCCATCCGGCCGATCTCCCGCGCCCACTGGCCGCCGCAGTTGACGACGACTTCGCAGGCAATGGGGCCCTGGTCCGTTTCAACGCCCACGGCCCGTCCGTCCACGACCTTCACCCCGGTGACGGCGCAGTCTTCGATGATCCGCACCCCTTGGCTCCGGGCCCCCTTGGCCAAGGCGAAAGTGATATCCGAAGGATTGGCTTGCCCGTCGGTGGGCATGTAACAGCCGCCGACCACGTCCTGGCCGTTCATGATCGGCCACAGTTTCTTGCATTCTTCCGGGCCAAGAATTTCCATCTCCAGACCGAAGCTATGGGCCGTGGTGGCCTGGCGCTTGTAGTCGATCATGCGCTGGTCGTTGGTGGCCAGGCGCAAACAGCCGCTCATCTTCCAACCGGTGGCCTGCCCGGTCTCCGCCTCCAAGCGGTCGTAGAGGGCCACGCTGTGGGCCAGGAGGCGTGTCACGTTGGCATTGGAGCGGAGCTGTCCCACCAGGCCGGCGGCATGAAAGGTGGAGCCGCTGGTCAGCTTGGCCCGTTCCAGCAGGACCACGTCGCGCCATCCCAACTGGCCCAAATGATAGGCCGTGGAACAGCCGATGATGCCGCCGCCGATGATCAC
>JANQKX010000598.1 GCA_028280915.1 Kiloniellaceae bacterium | reverse complement strand
CCTCGCCGCTCTCGGCCACTTGGATCTCCACCTCGGGGGCGGGGCGTCCCACCGTATCGGCGTGCACCTCCCCGTCGGGCTGAATGGTGATAAAGACGCTGGCTTCCGTGCTGCCGTAAAGCTGTTTCAGGTTGATGCCCAGGGAGCGGAAAAACTGAAAGATATCGGGCCCGATGGCCTCGCCGGCGGTATAGGCAAGGCGGATGCGCGAAAAGCCCAAGGTGTTTTTCAAAGGGCCGTAGACAAAAAAATGGCCCAAGGCATAGAGCAAGCGGTCCTTGGCCGAAACCGCTTCCTTGTCCAGGATCTGGGTCCCGCAGCGCTTCGCCACCTCCATGAATTTCTTGAACAGCCAGCGTTTCAGGGCGCCGGCGTCTTCCATGCGAATCATGACGGTGGTCAGGATGTTTTCGAAAATCCGCGGCGGGGCGAAGAAGTAGGTGGGCCCCAATTCCCGCAGGTCATGCATGACCGTGTCGGAAAATTCCGGGCAGCTGACGCAGAACCCGGCCACATAGCTCTGGCCATAGGAAAAAATGTTGTCGCCGACCCAGGCCATGGGCAAGTAGGCCAGGACTTCCTCATCAGCGCTCAGGTGCTCCAACGCGATACCGTTGCCCGCGGTTTTGATCACGTTGTCGAAACTGAGCATCACCCCTTTGGGCTGACCGGTTGTTCCAGAAGTATAGAGGATGATCGCCGTGTCGTTCCCGCCGCTCGCCGCGACCCTGTGGTCGTAGAAGTCGGGCTTCTTTTCATTGAAGCGCCGCCCCCTTTCCTGAACGTCGGCATAGGCGAACAAAAATTCGTCCGTGTAGTTGCGCAGACCCCGCGGGTCCGAATAGATCACCACCTGCAGCGCCGGCGCCCGTTCCTTGAGCTCCAGCAGCTTGTCCACCTGTTCTTGATCCTCGACGATGGCAAATCGCGCCTCGGCGTGGTTCATCACAAAGGCCATCTCGTCGGCCACAGAATCCTGATAGAGGGGAACGGGGATGCCCCCGACAGCCTGAGTCGCGGTCATGGCCCAGTAGAGGTGCGGCCGGTTGTCGCCGACAATGGCCACCTTGTCGCCCGGCTTGAGCCCCAAATCGGCCAGTCCGCCCGCCAAGGCGCGGATTTCATCATTCACCTGGGACCAGGTCCAGGTCTGCCAAATGCCCAGATCTTTTTCCCGATTGGCTGGGCTGTCAGGCCGGGTGCGGGCGTGTTCGGCCAGCAACTTTGGAAAGGTATCCAGGGTCTGCTCAGCCACGGATGCCATCCACGACCCTTGTTCCATCCCGCAAGATCACAAAGCAGCGCCATATCGGCGCAGGCAAGATGGGCAAGCCAAGGCGCAAACCAAGCTCTGCGGCCAGGGGGGTGTCTCCCATGGTCCCGATTTTCCTCCCGTTTGCCGCATGTCGCATTTTTTTGCTTATCCAATCATGCAGCCCTTTTGTGTTAGCCATTTTGCTGTCTCAACGCAACCGTTAAGTACGGGACCTGGATGGCCCTGGCGCCTTCTTGCAACCCCGTCCTATTGTCTGGACCGGCCCTTCAAGCTATAGGAGCCCGGCGAAATCTCGGGAGACTGCCGGTGGAGTGGACGACACAGAGCGTTATGGCGGGTGGTCATCGCTTGCACGTGGAATTGTTGGGACAGCTTCGCTCGGGGACGGCCACCTTGGTCTTCCTGCACGAGGGGCTGGGGTCGGTGGCGCAGTGGCGGGATTTCCCCAGCGAGCTAAGCCGGGCCACGGGCCTGCCCGCCGTGGTCTATGACCGCTGGGGCTTCGGCCGCTCGGAGCCGCTTCACTTGCCCCGGCCTGACACTTACCTGAACCTGGAAGCGGAGCAGGCCCTGCCCGACCTCTTACGCGGGCTGCGGATTGAACGGCCGATCCTTGTGGGGCACAGCGACGGCGCGACCATCGCCTTGCTCTTTGCGGCGGCCTTCCCCCATTGGCCGGTGGCCTGCATCAGCGAAGCGGCTCATGTGATCGTGGAAGACGTAACCATCGCGGGGATCCGGGCGGCCGCGGAAGAAGGGCGCAGCGCCGAGCTGAAAGCCCGCCTGCACTGCTTCCACGGCGCCAAGACCGATTTGGTGTTTCGCGGCTGGACGGAAACCTGGCTGCGGCCGTCCTTTCGCCACTGGAGCATGGTCCAAGACCTGCCGCGCATTGCCTGTCCGGTCCTGGCCTTGCAGGGCGAGGACGATGAATACGGTACGCCCCGGCAGGTGGCCCTGATCAAGGACGGGGTTTCGGGCGCCTGCGCGGCGCAGATGATCCCCGATTGCGGCCACACCCCCCATTTTCAAGCCAGGGTCCAAGCGGCCCGGTTGATGGTCGGATTTATCGAGCGGGTGTCGAATGGGACCCTTGCGCGGGCGGAAAATTAAGATTTGCTGGAAATATTGGCTTAAATCCCTATTTTACATCTCATCATCTATAGTTCTGTTACCCGCGGGACGGTCGCTACCGGGCGTGGGCTTCACTGACGAGATAGCGTGACAGGTCCCCCGATGACCGGTTATGCAGGTTCCGTCTGGTCCCATTTATTGCCTTGGAAGGAGAAGCCCATGGGCTCTGACACGCTCCAGACCCGGCGCCAGTTGAAGGTCGGCGCCAAATCCTACGACTATTACAGTTTACCGGCGGCCGCGGAGAAGATCGGCGACATCTCCCGCCTGCCCTTTTCCTTGAAGATTCTGCTGGAAAACCTCTTGCGCTTCGAAGACGGCAGCAGCGTCACCGTGGACGACGTCAAGGCCATTGGCGCCTGGATCGAGACGCGCCGCTCGGATACGGAAATCGCCTACCGCCCCGCTCGGGTCCTCATGCAGGATTTCACCGGCGTGCCGGCCGTGGTGGACCTGGCGGCCATGCGCGATGCCATGACCTCGCTCGGCGGCGACCCGCGCAAGATCAACCCCCTCTCGCCGGTGGATCTGGTGATCGACCATTCGGTGATGGTGGATGCCTACGGCGATGAAGATGCCTTTAAAAAGAACGTGGAAATGGAGTTCAGCCGCAACCGGGAGCGTTATACCTTCCTGCGCTGGGGCCAGAACGCCTTTGATAACTTCCGGGTGGTGCCCCCCGGCACGGGCATTTGCCACCAGGTGAACCTGGAGCATCTGGCCCAGGTGGTCTGGACCAAGGACGAAAACGGCGCCACCGTCGCCTACCCCGACACCTTGGTGGGCACGGACAGCCATACCACCATGGTGAACGGCCTTTCCGTGCTCGGTTGGGGCGTGGGCGGCATCGAGGCCGAGGCGGCCATGCTGGGCCAGCCGGTTTCCATGCTGATCCCCGAAGTGGTGGGCATGAAGCTGACCGGCGCCCTCAAGGAAGGGGCCACCGCCACCGACCTGGTGCTGACCGTGGTGCAGATGCTGCGGGCCAAGGGCGTGGTGGGCAAGTTCGTGGAATTCTACGGCGACGGGCTGAAACACCTGAGCCTGGCCGACCAGGCCACCATCGCCAACATGGCGCCGGAATACGGCGCCACCTGCGGGATTTTCCCGGTGTCGGCCGAAACCATCAACTACCTGACCTTCACCGGGCGGGACGCCGACCGCATCGCCCTGGTGGAGGCCTATGCCAAGGCCCAGGGCATGTGGTGGGACGAGACCACGCCCGAGCCGGTCTTCACCGATACCTTGGAGCTGGACCTCTCCACCGTGGAGCCCAGCCTGGCCGGCCCGAAACGGCCGCAAGACCGGGTGGCTCTGAGCGACATGTCCCGGTCGGTGGGCGAGACCATCGCCGCGGCGGGCGGCGGCACGGAGTCCCCGGTGGCGGGCGCCGATTACAGCCTGGCGCCGGGTGCCGTGGTCATTGCCGCCATTACCTCCTGCACCAATACCTCCAACCCCAACGTGCTCGTCGCCGCCGGCCTGCTGGCCAAAAAGGCGCGGGAAAAGGGCCTGGCGACCAAGCCCTGGGTCAAGACCTCCCTGGCGCCGGGCAGCCAGGTGGTGACCGACTATTTGGAGGCGGCCGGCCTGCAAGAGGAATTGGACGCCTTGGGCTTTGATCTGGTGGGCTACGGCTGTA
>JANQKX010000579.1 GCA_028280915.1 Kiloniellaceae bacterium | reverse complement strand
AGCCCTGTTTCAGGGAATCCAGGTCCGGCGGCGGATCGGGTGGGGTGATCTGTGCCTGAGCAGCCGGTGTTAGCAAAAGACAGCCAAGGCCAAATACGGCAATGCGAAGCAAGGATTTCATGGCGGAAAAAGATCCCTGAAGTTCCGGGCCTTCTTTTGCTAAAGAACTGATATTTTTCACCAATTCCGACGGGCTTTATGGCCTGGCTTGTCTGACGGCCAGTTTTCGAAGTGCAGAATGCCCATTTACGCCGCTGGCGTCCAGCCCGATTCGCCGGTCTGCCGGGATTTGAAACGGCATCTGCCGAGGCACCAAGGGCAGTTGTTCCTTGAAACGGTTGGCAAATCCCCCCGGCTCGTGAATGATGCTTGCCCAAGATGCCGGGCACTGCCGCCCGGGTCGGGGTATTGGCAATCAATGATTGGAGCCGGCGTTGAGTTCAAGGGTTGATTTTTCGGGTCGGATCGTTGTTTTGGGCTGCGGCACGGTGGGACAGTGCAGCCTTGCCCTCCTGCCGCGGGTTTTTTCCGTCTCACCGGACCAAATCCATCTGGCGGATGCCCTGGATCGGCGCACGGAATTGGGCCGCCTGGGCGTGGCGGAGGCCCAATTCCATCATCTGAAGGTTACGGAAGACAACCTGGACACGGCGATGACGCAATTGACGCGCCCCGGTGATCTTTTACTGAACCTGACCATTGGCATCGACGCCATCGACCTGGCCGACTGGTGCCATCATCACGGGGTGCTTTATGTGGATACGGCACTGGAGCCCTGGGACGAACTGGTCGCCGACCCCTTTTTGCAGCCGGCCAATGAACGCACGGAATATTTCTCCCACCAGCGGGCCCGGAACCAGGCCGCCAAGGGCTGGCGGGACGACGGGCCGACCGCGGTGGTGGCCCATGGCGCCAACCCGGGCCTGGTGAGCCATTTTGCCAAGGCGGCCTTGGTCGAGGTGGGTGTCCGGCTCGGATTGATCCAAACGCCGCCCAGTGACCGTGACGGCTGGGCCCGGCTGGCCCAGGCGACGGGCACCAAGGTCATCCATATCAGCGAACGGGATACCCAGGTCAGTGACCAGCCCAGGCAACCGGACGAGTTCGTCAATACCTGGAGCATCGCCGGTTTTGTGGAAGAATCCATGATGCCCTTGGAAATCGGCTGGGGCAGCCATGAAAAAGCCCTGCCGCCGGGCGGCGCCCGCCACGAAACAGGGCCCGGCAACGCCATCTACGTGGACCGGCCCGCCGCCGGTTTTTTGCTGCGGTCCTGGGTGCCCCTGGGCGGCCAAATTGCCGGTCTGGCCTTGCCCCATTCGGAAACGGTCACCTTGAGTGACTATTTCACCCTGCGCGACGAGAACGACCGGGTGGCATATCGCCCGACAGTGGCTTTTTCCTACCTGGCCTGCGACGGGGCGCTGGCCAGCCTGCACGAAACCATGATGTGCGACTGGACCATGCCGTCCCGCCAGCGCATTCTGAACCAGGATATCGTCGATGGCCGGGACGAATTGGGAATCCTGCTGCTCGGCCATGGCTTGACCGGCTGGTGGTACGGGTCCCAGCTGAATGTGGCGGAAGCGCGGGAGATCCTGCCGGGCCACAATACCACCGCCATCCAGGTGGCGGCCGGCGTCATGGGGGCGGCGGCCTGGGCAGCGCGGAATCCGTCCCAGGGCTATTGCGAGGCCGAGGACTTGCCCCATGAGGCGGTGCTGGCGGTGGCCCGGCCGTTTTTGGGCACCATGGCCTCCCAGCAGTGCGATTGGACGCCCTTGCAAAGTCAGCGGCCCGGCAAGCCCGATGCCCTGCGGGACGACAGCGACCCCTGGCAGTTCGGCAATTTCGTGATCGGACGCTGGTAGGTGGTGCCCCCTACTGGGAGGCGCCGCTGACCGAGTCGCGGGCCGCGCGGCGCTGGTCCAAGACCCGGTCCGACAGCTTGTAGGCCACGTAGTATTTGTTGATGTTGGCCACGTAGTTGACGGTTTCGTGCCCGA
>JANQKX010000566.1 GCA_028280915.1 Kiloniellaceae bacterium | reverse complement strand
GATCCTTCTGCTCGAAAAGGGAGAGCCGGTTCCAGTGTACCGATCTCAGCGTCAATAAGGCGCCGGTGACCGATTGATTTTCCAACCGGGCCAGGTAGGAACGCCACGACGCCGGCCGCTTGCTGGCCATTCTTTGATAGGCCGGGTCATCGGCGAACCACTGCACGGCGCCGGCCCCTTGTTTGCTTTCCAGCAGGTCGATCTCCCGCCGCAGGTCTTGGCGGTAGCTTTCCCGTTCCGCACCATCCTCCGGTCCGCTGCTGCACCCGACCAAGGTGAGAGACAAAACCCGCTCTGATCGGCCCAGGGCACACTGCAGCGCGGTGAAACTGCCCATGGAGCAGCCGACCAGGTGAAACCGTCCCAGCTCAAAATGATCGGCGACCGCCAGCAAATCATCGATGGCGCGGGATTGGCCATAGAGCGCCAAATCTCCCGGCACCTGGGAGGGTAAAAACCCCCGCGCACAAAAGCGAATACAGCGAAAGCGGTGCTTGAAGGCCGCGACCTGATCGTCCCAGGTGCGCCAATCGCCGCCGAATTCATGGGCGAAGAGCAAAGCGGGGACGTCTTCGGGACCCTCCGCGGTCGCGAAGAGGGTCACCCCGTCGCTGCAGGTCACCCGTTGGGTCATGGCTTTAGGCCCTTTGGCCTGGCATGGGCCGGCGTGATGCTTACCTCTCCATGTCGGCGGTCCGGGTCATTGTAGAAGGGATCGCTCCCGTCGGGCTGAAAGATGAATTCCCGCTCGTCGGCCGAGGGGGTGGTATTGGCCAGGCGCCAATAGGCATCGGCGATGCGGTCCGGATCGAAGGGCGTGCCGGCTTCGATGATCCCGCAAATAGCGACCACCGCCACATGGACCCCCTGGGGCACCAGCTCTTTGTTAAGGCAGAAGGCGAGGCTGCGCAGGGCCGCCTTGCCCAGCGCCAGAGAGGTCCATTCGGGAAAGGGCTCGAGCGCCAGGCCGCCGCCGGTGAACAGAATGGCCCCGGCGCCTCTTTTCACCAAGCCCGGCGCGACGGTCTGGGCGGCGACCAGGGCGCCGGTCAGATTGACGTCCATTTCGGCCCGCAGCCGCGCGGGGGAGAGATCAAGAGGCTTGGCTTCTTTCAGCACGGCGGCGTTATAGATCAAGGTGGTGCAGGGGCCGTTGGCCCGCTCCAGGTCACCGATCGCCCGTGCCACGGCCCGGTCGTCAGCCCCGTCGGCCGGGCACGCCGCCGTGACGATGCCCCGGGCGCTCAGGCGTTCTGCCATTCCCTTCAGCTTTTCCCCATCCCGTGCCACCAGGCCGATGTGGTGCCCTTCCGCGCCGAAGCGCCTGGCAAGGGCTTCGCCCAATCCCGGGCCGGCCCCAATGACGATGCAGTGCATTGCTCAATTCCCGATAATTAATCATTGACGATTATTTATGACTAAGGCACAGTCTCCGTCAAGCGGATTGAAGAAAGAGAAAGCCATGGCCGCCCGGGCAAGCCTGAAAATCATCAAGAAAAGCGTGGCCGATTTGGCCTGCGATCAACTGCGGGAGGCTATTGTCTCCGGCGACTTGCGGCCGGGTGCGCGGCTGGTGGAAAGCGTCCTGGCCGAGGAGATCGGCGCCAGTAAGAGCACCATCCGCGCCTCTCTCGCGGCGCTTCAGGGGGAAGGGCTGGTGGAATGTCGGCGCTACAGCGCCTGGAGCGTTGCCGAACTGGATGAACGGCTGCTTTGGGATATCTACGGTATGCGGGCCGCCTTGGAGAGTGCGGCCGCCCGCATCCTGGCCGAGGGCATTCGCGAGGAGGATGTGGCCGCCGTCCGCAAGGCCGAGGAAACCTTGGAAAAGGCGGAACAAAAGCAATCCGCCAAGCTGCGCTGCGACGCCGATTTGGCCTTCCACCGCCTCATCGTGGAGCGCTGCGGCAACCGCCTGATCGTGCAGCACTACGAGACCATCGCGACAAAGATCCGCTGGGTCTATGCGGTGTCCGAATCCCGGACGCCGGCGCGCATCAATCTGGTTCATTGGCACCAGCCCCTGGCGGACGCCATCTGTGCCGGGGACGGGCCGCGGGCCGCGCAGCTGGCCTTTGAACTCTGCATGAAAAGCCTGGACGACGATGTGCGCGACCTGGAACTGCCCGCCCCGGCCAAGGTCCAGGCCAAGCCCAAGCCCAAAATGGTATCGGCGGGCGGCCAATGAGCGCCACTGAACTTCTCACCGCCGAACAGCGCGGGCCCTTGCTGGTCGTGACCATCAACCGGCCCGCCAAGCTCAATGCCTTCACCAACGCCATGTATGCCCGCTTCGGCGAGATTTTCCGTGATGCCGCTGGGGATACGGCGGTTCGTTGCGTGCTGCTGCGCGCGGCAGGCGACCGCGCCTTTTGCGTCGGCAGCGACATCGGCGAGTTCAACGCCGCCATGGGCCAGCCGGAAAAACAGGTCGCCGAAACCCGGATCGGGCGGGCCGCGGCGGACGCCATGGCGGCCTGTCCCCATCCCATCGTGGCGGCCATCAAGGGCGTTTGCGCGGGCGGCGGGCTGCAGTTGGCCACCCTCTGTGACCTGCGCGTGGCCAGTGACAACGCGGCCTTCAGCATTCCCATCAAAAAGCTGAACATGTATGCGGAGATCGAGGATCTGGCCGCCATGCATCGGACCTTGGGCCTGAACCTGTGCATGGATCTGCTGTTGAGCGGCCGCGCCATGGGTGCCGAAGAAGCTCTCCGGCGGGGCTTTTTACACCGGACCTGCCCGCTGGAAAGCGTCGATCAAACCGCGCGCGCCCTGGCGGAGGAAATCGCCGCCGGGGCGCCGCTGGCCGCCCGGTGGCACAAAAAGGCGCTGCGGCTCTTGTCTGAATCACCGGTCGACTTCTCCGTTTTAGGCCAGGAAGCCTTGGCGTGTTACGGCCAGCGGGATTTCGCGGAAGGCTGTGCCGCCTTTGCCGAAAAGCGGCCGCCGGTATTCAAGGGCCGCTAACAAAAGATGGGATCTCAAGAATGACCGTTCGGGATACGCCGCTGGCCGGCATCAAGGTTGTGGAATTGTCGCATGTACTGGCCGGGCCCATTTGCGGCTTGATGCTGTCGGACTTGGGGGCCGAGGTCATCAAGGTGGAACGCCCGGACGGGGGCGACGCCCAGCGCTGGGATGTTTCCGCCGACGACAGGCTGGGAAGCGACAGCGCCAGCTTCTTTTTGGTCAACCGGGGTAAGGACAGCCTCGCCCTCGACCTCAAGTCCGAGGCGGGAAAGGCGGCGCTCTGGGAGCTGATCGGTTCGGCGGATTGCGTGGTCGAGAATTACCGGGTCGGCGTGCTGGACAAGCTCGGGTTCGGCTATGAGCAAGTGGCGGCCCGCTATCCAGGCATGGTCTATTGCTCGATCTCGGGATTTGGACGCTCGGGACCCTGGGCCGATCGCGGCGGTTTTGACTTGGTCATGCAGGGCATGAGCGGATTGATGTCCTTCACCGGGGATCGGGGCGCCCGACACCCGACGAAGTGCGGCGCCCCCATCACGGATATCGCCACCGGCGTGGTTGCCGCCATGGGGATCCTCGCGGCCCTTTTGCGCAAGCAAAGAACGGGTAAGGGCGACCTGGTCGAGGCGTCCTTGCTGGAAACGGGCATTATGTTCACCTATCTGCAATCCGCCCTGGTTCTGGCGGGCGCCGAGGACCCGGTGCCCTTGGGGACGGGATATCCCACCTTCACACCCTACGAGGCTTACGAAGCCGAGGACGGCTGGGTCGCCTTTGGCATCACGGCGGCGCCGGATAGCTGGCTTAAATTGCTTGACATCCTCGGTCTGAGCGAAATCGCCGACGATCCAAGGTTTGCCAGCACCCAAGACCGGGTCGCCAACCGGGACGCGCTGGGAGCCCTCATCACCGAGAAGTTCAAGAAAAAGCCGCGCAGCCATTGGGTCGAGGCCCTGTCGGCGGCCGGCATGCCCTGCGGCCCGGTCCTGACGGTGTCCGAGATGATGGTCCATCCCCAGGTCCTGGCCCGCGGGGTCTTCGCCGACTATCCCCATGGGGAACTGGGGACGGCAAAGGCCATGGCCTGCCCCCTTCGGTTTGCCCAAGCGGCCAAGCCGGCGAAAAAGAGCGCGCCGCTCCTGGGGCAAAAGGGGATTACCGCTTCGCTGTGAAATTCCCTCTAGGCGGCTTGCTCCTGTTCCGCCGCGACCCGATTGATATCCGTGTTGGGATAGAACTCGGCCCAGACGTGCCAGAACATGCCGGGTTTTAAAAACTCAACCCTCTTGAGGGGGCCGTTGTTGGATTGGCCGAAAAAGTCGATCTGGGTCACCGGGTTGTCGCCATCGTTGTACCAGGCCCCGATGCTCTCATAGACCCGGTCGTAGGCCAGAACGATGGTGCGACCACCGATCACCGTGTTCACGGGGCCATCGTGCAAGGCGATGAAATCATCGGTAAAACAGACCGCGTCGCCGCCGATGTTGATGCCCCACACATAGGTTTTGTTGGGCAGTCGGTCGTCGTGATGGGACATGTTGTCCATCACCGGCGCGGCTTCCCGGTGCTGGCGGGCGATGCCGGCGGAAAACATCGTCTCGGTGAACATGTCGAAAAGCCGCAGCACGGGATTGGCCGAGGGCTTGTTGATAAAGACCTGTCCCTCGGGATAGGCTTTTTCAAAACCCCGGAAGGTCATACGGAAGGTAGGCCAGGGCTTCATGCCCTGTCCTTTGTTGGCCGGATTTTCGGGACAGCCGTAGATCTGCTGAATGGGCGCGCCCGTCGCGTTGTCGCGCAGGATCAGATTGTTGCCGTGCTGGGCCAGCACTTCCAGATCCAGGGCCTTGCCTTCCACTTCCGGCGTATAACCGATTCCCAGGTTAGCCATGGCGCAATAGGTCATGATCACGTTCTCACCGGCCAGGCCGGCCGGGTTGCCGGCTAGGTGGGGGCGCATGATCTGGCTGTCCGGGTGGGCGCGGGCCACGCCGTCCTTTTCGATCACGATCACCTCGTTCGACGGGCTGACCCAGGCCCGGGCTTCCTTGTTGCTGACGTAGGTGGCGCTGTTCTTTTGATTGCGCAGCCCCACATGCACCCAAACATAAGGAAAAGCATGCAAAAAGGCGATCACCAGGATAGCGATCCAAAACACCCAGGCCGGGCCGCCGCCGAATATCAGATGGGCGATGGCCATGACGGCCGCCGCGCCCAGGCCCACGGCGATGAGCTTGTATTCGTTGCGGATGAAACGGACCATGTTTTCCCGCTTAACCTTTAGGACCATCTGGCTGATGTCCCCCAGATCGCGGAAGTATAAAAACCCGATGGCGATCGATACGATCAGCCCGGCCCAAAAAAGCAGGTCCCAGAACATGTTGTCTTCCCCATCCAATGGCGGCGCGTCGGCGAAAAGAGCTTCGCGAAGGACTGTACCAAATGTTCAAAAAACCGGGAAGCTTTTGAACGCCATGGTGCTCCCAATGGATCATCACCCGTGATCCTTGGTATTAATCCTCCGGGCGACGACCCTGGGCGGTGGCGAAGAGCGGCGCGAGAAACCAGAAGCTGGGGTCATCGAAGATGGCGTCGAGGGCTTTCAGTTTGGAGCGAAAATCTTCGGGAAGGGTGTCGGTGCGCAGGCCGGCCGTGCCCATGATGTCGAAATTGCGCTGCCACCATCGGGCATCTTTGGTGCCGCCTTGGATGGGGTAGGATTGATAGCGCGCCGCTACCCGCTCAAACCCTTTGTCCGCGAGCAAGAGGGGCAAGCGTCGCCCGATGCCCATTTCCATGAGTTTCGCGTCGCGCACCCCGTCACAAATGGCGCTGCAAGCCTGTTCGAAAATCTTTGCCGAGCGGTGGCCGGGATCGCAGGCTGTGTTACCGGCGGAATCGATATCGAAAATCACCACCGACCCGCCCGGGCGCAGGAGGTCGAACATACGGGCCAGCGCGGCCGCCGGGTCCGACAGGTGAAGGAAGACAAAGCGCGCGAAGACAAGGTCGAAGGACGCCTTTGTCAGTTCAACGTCATAAAAGTTTCCGGTGATCAGCGATACATTGGGCAGATCCAGGCCGGCCAGGAAGCGGGGGTTCTGATCGACGCCGATCACCTGGCCCTTGGGCCCCGTTTCGGCCGCAAGCCAGCGCAGCATGGAGCCGCCGCCGGGCCCCAGTTCCAAGACCTTTTGCCCCTCCAGCGGCCCGCAATCCCGCAGCGCCGCTTGGGTGGGCGGATCGTAAAGCGTCTCGAGCCATTTCAGGCGTTCATACTCGTCGTCGTCTTGCTCGCGGTCCGTGATGTATTCCTGGCCCATTTTTCTGCCTTCGCAGGTTACCTTGTTACCGCGCAGCTCCGCCACAGAAGGCGATCATGCCTGCCTAAGTTTATATGTGATGTTTAAAGTTGGCCTGACTATATTAGAGTCCAAGATCGGCGGCGCAATTCTTAAAAAGGAAGGGCATTACATGGCAAAGGCTAGTTCCAATGACGGGGGGGAAAGCTATAGCGGCCACTGCCTCTGCGGTGCGGTCCATTACCGGGTGACCGGCCCCCTGGAGGACCCCCATATCTGCCATTGCGGCATGTGCCGACGCCAAAGCGGGCACTTCGTCGCCGCGGCGGCCGCCAAACGGGCTGATTTTGCCATGACGGGCGAGGATCATCTGTCCTGGTTCGATTCCTCGGATTTTGCCCGGCGGGGGTTTTGCCGCCATTGCGGCTCGATCCTGTTTTGGGACGACGGCTCAGAGTGGGTCGGCATCAACATGGGCAGCCTGGACCAGCCCACGAAGTTGCGGCTGGAGCGTCACATCTTCGTCGAGGACAAGGCCGACTATTACGACATTGACGATGATTTGCCCCGGTTCCGGGGCTTGGATCAGCCTGTCACCTAAGCGGACAAGGCCGAAAATCCATCGTTGCTCCGTGGTTGGGGCGAGGCTGGCATAACGACCTGATCCAGGCCCACCTGGAAGGTGAGGCGGCCGCGGTGGTCGTGTTCGCTGGCCACGTTCTGAAAAATCTCCATGATCCGCCGCCGGGTCGTATCGGGCAGGGCTTCTTGGCTGCGCAGGATCAAGTCGAAGCGTTTCGGCTGCACCAGGCCGTCGAGCTGCAGCTGGCCGTAGCGGCTCAAGGTCACCTCGACCATGAAACGCGTGGCCTTGCCTGGCGCTTCCTCGTCGCCGGACGCGCCGTCCTCCGGCTCCCGGCGGATGAAGAACCGCAGATCCTGGACGGCGCCGTTGTGGATGATGGGCACCAGAAAGAGCCGCCATTCCGGCGAGACCTCGCCGCCGCGCGCCGCCCGCAAGAGTTCGCCCCCGGTCCGCTCCAAGAGGTCGCCCCGGCCCAGGCGCTGCAGCCAGGCTTCTTGCGGCGCCAGCAGGGCACCAAAACTCCCCGCCTTGAGGGCGGCCAGGAAAAACATCAGGCCGCTGCCCAAATCCCGGCCCACCGTGGGCAGGCTTTTGGCCAACTCCGCCGCCGCTTGATGTTGCAGAGCCAGGTTCACCAGGCTTTCCAAGGCGGGCCAGGGCCGGGCTGGTATCGTCGGGGCGGTGTTTGCGGTAGCCGGCGACCGGTCGAAGGATACCAGCTCCAACTTCAAGGATGATCCCAAGGGCAGCTTGATGGGCAAATCGCTCGTCAAGCTGCCCAGGGGACTTTGTAGCAGGACCTGGCCCTGGCCGGTGGTCCCGGCGATCACCGCGGTGAACCGCAAGGGAGCCTTGGCCAGATTGCCCATGCCTTGCCCGCTTTGTGGTGGGACGGAAGGGACACCGGCGCCCGGCGCCGAGGCGGGTGATGCCGGTGCAAGCGCCGTGCCGCCCCCGGCCTTGATGGCCTGAGCCAAGGCACTCTGTATAGCCGGCCCCGCCAGACCGGATCTTTGCAGACCGGGACTCGCCAGTCCGGGACTCGCAAGTCCGGGGCTCGCCAGTCCGGCGCCGATGACCTGTAGGATCAGCGCGCTGCCTGGTGGCAGGGGCGGCAGGCCCAGGGAATTCAGGGCCAAGGGGCTGGGGGTCTGAAGGGTTACCGGTAGAGGCTGGCCCCGAGTGAGAACGTCGGGCGTTGGCCCGGCCTGTACGGGACCCGGTGGCGGGGTGGAGGGGGCTGAGATCCTGCCCTCCGGCCCGGCGTGGCGCAGCAAAAGTTGAGGCCCCTGAGCCGTGTTTTGGATCTGCAGGGTAAGGGCTGTCCCCAGGGGCAAGGGGAAGGGCAGGGCCAAACGCAAGGGCCCCTGGGCCGTTGTCAGTAGGATCGCGGCGGTCTGACCGCCCTGAACCGCTTGACCTGATCCTGCTTGACCCTGGCCCGGCTGTGACTGGACCACCTGTGCGGGAATGAGCTGTCCCACGGGCAAACGCGGCAGCGCGGCCTGAGGCGCCGGGATCGTCGCGAGGAGGCGGTTTGCTAAGCCCTGGACAGCGGCGCTGCCGACCGGATTTCCCGGAGTCGGCACCGTCGTGCCGCCGGTGGCGGTCACGGCTTTCGCGCTCTTGCCCGGGATGGCGTCCATGGCGCGCGGCCGATCAGGGATCGCCGGTAAAGGCCCGGGCCAGACGCTCCACGTCCTCGGCTGCCGGGCACGTGGGGGAGCGGGTCAAAAGCGCGCTCTGATGGCGAATGGCCTCCTTGATGGCCCGGTCGTGGCGGATGATGCCGGCCAATGGCGGCGTCCGGCACAAAAAGGACTCGCAGGCCTTTTTTAAGGTGTCGTAGGTGCGCTGCCCCTCCGCCCGGGTCGTGGCCATGTTGATCACCAAGCGCAGGTCCGCTTCCGGGTTCTCCCGCCAGGACAGCTTCAAAAAGGCATAGGCATCGGTCAGGGACGTGGGTTCGTCGGTGGCCACCACCAGGCAGGTGGCGCTTTGGGCCGCCAGCTGGCGCACCGCGTCGTCGATGCCCGCGCCCAAGTCGATGATCACCCGGTCATAATCCAGCGCCAGGCGGGCCAGGTCCTGACCCAGGCAATCCAGGCCCCGGCCGGCCAGGCCGGCGAGGGAGCCGCAGCCCGAGCGTCCGGCGATCACGTCAAAGCCCGTCTCCGCCACGGGCAGAGCCGCTTCCCGCAGGGCGCCGGCACCGGCCAGCGTACCGGTCAGGTCCAGCTCCGGGTTGATGCCCAGTTGCACGTCCACATTGGCCAGGCCCAGGTCCCCGTCGAACAGCAGGACTTGCCGGCCGCCCCGCGCCAAGGCATGGGCCAAGGTGATGGACAGCCAGGTCTTGCCCACGCCCCCCTTGCCCGAAGCGATGGAGAGCAGGCGGCGCCGTCCCATCTTGGCGGCGGCGGCTTGCTGGTCGGGGAGGGCGACGACCTTTTGCGGGGCCTGATTTATGGCTGCCATGGGGCTGTCCTAACTTTGCTGGGGGCGGCCGTCGTCCTTGTATCGGACGAGGACGCCTTGGGTGAAAAAGGAGAGGTGTTCCGCTTGGGGG
>JANQKX010000540.1 GCA_028280915.1 Kiloniellaceae bacterium | reverse complement strand
GTTCAGCGCCGAGGCCGCCTTCGAACTCATGGCGGCACAGAAGATAAGCAACGCCTTTTTGCCGCCAACGGCGCTCAAGATGATGCGCCAGGCCAAGGGCGGTCCGCCCGGCAAGCTGGCCCTGCGCTCCGTGGCGAGCGGTGGCGAGACCCTGGGGCCGGAGCTCATCGCCTGGGGTGAGGAGGCCTTGGGCGTGACGATCAATGAGTTTTACGGCCAGACCGAGTGCAACATGGTCGTCTCCGCTTGCGCCGCGCTGGAGGCACCTGAAACCGGCGCCATGGGCCGTCCCGTTCCGGGTCATGTTGTGAAAATCGTGGACACCATCACCGGTGCCGTCCAAGCCGACGGTGTCGAGGGCGCCATCGCCGTGTTGGCGCCGGATCCGGTCATGTTCCTCAGGTATTGGAACAATCCGCGGGCGACCCGCGAGAAGTTCGTCGAGGGTCCCGACGGCCGGTGGCTTTTGACCGGCGATCGGGGGACCCGGGATAAAGATGGCCGGCTGCGCTTCCTTGGCCGCGACGATGACGTCATCGGCTCGGCCGGCTATCGCATCGGGCCGGCGGAGGTGGAGGACTGCTTGATCCGGCATGAGGCGGTTCAACTGGCCGGCGTGGTGGGCAAACCCGACGCACTTCGCGGTACCGTGGTCGCGGCCTATGTGACGCTCAAGGAAGGTTATGCCCCGTCGCCGGCCTTGGCCGAGGAAATTGCCGTCTTCGTGAAGGCTCGCCTGGCCGCCCACGAATATCCGCGCGTGGTTCGCTTCATTGCCGAAATGCCCCTCACCACCACGGGCAAGATCATCCGGGCCCGGCTGCGCAAGATGGCCGAAGCCGAAGCGATGCAAGACGCCGCTGCCAAAGGCGGCTGAGCGCACCCTTCACGCACTGCGGCTGGCCTCAGATGGGGCTGCTCTCGTTGACAATTTAACGTTCGGCAATCTGCGTTGGGGCTGTCCTTGACCTGGCCTTCCCGCCGGTCCCATATAGGGCCCGGTTTGTCGCGAACAAAGGGTCCGCCGAGCATGGACTGTCACCACCACGAAGAGGCGCAGGGACACTGCGGTCACCACGGCTCCTCAAGCGCGCCCGTGGTGGGGCCGCCGGGGACCCAGTACACCTGCCCCATGCATCCGGAGGTGCTTCAGGACCATCCGGGCATTTGCCCCCTCTGCGGCATGGCCCTGGAGCCCATGGGCATTCCCCAGGACGATGGCGCCGCCAACGAAGAACTGGTCGACATGACCCGGCGCTTCTGGGTCGGCTTGGTCTTTTCCCTGCCCCTTTTGGTGATGGAGATGGGCGGGCATCTGTTCGGCTTTTCCATGGATGGGATCGTCCCGCCGACGGTCATGCCCTGGCTGCAGCTGGCCTTGTGCACGCCGGTGGTGTGCTGGGCCGGCAAGCCGTTTTTCGAGCGGGGCTGGATGTCCCTGCGGACCCGGCACCTGAACATGTTCACGCTGATCGCCATCGGTTCGGGGGCGGCCTATCTCTACAGCCTGGCCGCGGTGCTCGTGCCCGGGCTGTTTCCCGCCTCCTTCCGCCTGGCCGACGGCAGCGTGCCGCTCTATTTCGAGTCGGCGGCGGTGATCATCACCTTGGTCCTGCTCGGTCAGGTGCTGGAGCTCAGGGCGCGGGCCCGCACGGGCGGGGCCATCAAGGCCCTGCTGGGCCTGGCGCCAAAGACCGCTTTGCGCATCGGTCCTTCCGGCGAGGCCGAAGAGGTTCCCATCGAGGATATCCAGCGCGGCGACCGCCTGCGGGTGCGGCCGGGGGATAAAATCCCCGTGGACGGGGTGGTTATCGAGGGGACCAGCGCCGTGGACGAGAGCATGCTGACCGGCGAGCCCCTGCCGGTGGAAAAGGTCATGGAGGATAAAGTCACCGGCGGTACCATCAACACCACGGGCAGTTTCATCATGCGGGCCGAGCGCGTGGGCGAGGATACCCGCCTGGCTCAAGTGGTGCGGATGGTGGCGGACGCCCAGCGCAGCCAGGCCCCGATCCAAGGCCTGGTGGACAAGGTGGCGGGCTATTTCGTGCCCGCGGTTTTGGCCGTGGCGGTCGTCGCCTTTGTGGTCTGGTCCATTTTCGGCCCTCCGCCGGCCTTCGCCTTTGCCTTGCTGGCGGCGGTCTCGGTGTTGATCATTGCCTGCCCTTGCGCCTTGGGGCTGGCCACGCCCATGTCCATCATGGTGGCCACCGGGCGCGGTGCCGGTACCGGCGTACTGGTCAAGAACGCCGAGGCCCTTGAGCGTTTCGCCCAGGTGGATACCTTGGTGGTGGACAAGACCGGCACCT
>JANQKX010000037.1 GCA_028280915.1 Kiloniellaceae bacterium | reverse complement strand
TGGCGGTCGCCGTCGGAGTTGGCCTGTGGCTGTTCCTCAACCGCACCAAGATGGGCATGATGATCCGCGCCGGGGTCAACGACCGGGACATGCTGGCGGCCTCCGGCGTCAACGTGCACCTGGTCTTCGCCCTGGTCTTCGCCATCGGCGCCGGTTTGGCCGGCTTTGCCGGGGGGGTGGGCGGCACGGCCCTTTCCATCGCCCCGGGCGAGGACGTGCGCTACCTGCTCGCCTCCTTGATCGTGGTGATCGTCGGCGGTTTGGGCTCGGTCACCGGCGCCGCCATCGGCGCCTTGCTCATCGGGCTGGCGGAACAGTTCGGCCTGGCCTATTTCCCCACCTACGGCGTGGTGCTCACCTTTTTGATCATGGTCACCGTGCTGGCGCTCCGCCCCCAAGGCATCATGGGAGGCTCCAATGGCTAGCGCTTATGTCTCTGGGGCGGATCTTATGGGAGCCGGGACATGAGCCTGGGTGACCTGTTTTCCGGCCGCGCCGCGCTGCGGGATTTTCACCCGGCCGCCGTTTTGGCCGTGGTGTTCCTCATCGCCTACCCTCTATTCGCCAGCAATTTCTTCACTTTCCAGATCGGCGCCTACTCCCTCATCCTGGGCACCATCGGGCTGTCCTTGATGATGCTGGCCGGCTATGGCGGCATGGTCAGCCTGGCCCAGCTGACCGTCGCCGGTTTCGCCGGCTATCTGGTCGCCATCCTGGGCGACAACTCGGTGGAGGTCATGGGGCTGGGCTGGCCCTGGTGGCTGACGGTCATCACGGCCATTTTGGCCGCCGCTATATTCAGCGCCTTTATCGGCGCCGTCTCGGTGCGCACCGAGGGCATCTACACCATCATGATCACCCTGGCCATCGCGGTCGCCTTTTTTTACTTCGTGCGCCAGAACTACGTGCTTTTCAACGGCTTTACCGGCTTTGCCGGCGTGCTGCCGCCGACCCTCTTTGGCATTTATTGGCGCGACCCGGCGCCGTTCTATTATCTCTGTCTACTGGTGGCCGGCGGCTTCTTCGCCGCCGTGGTTTACGGCGCCCGTGCCACCTATGGCCTGAGTTTGCAGGCCATTCGGGACAACCCCAGGCGCATGCGCGCCCTGGGCTATAACGTGACACTGCACCGCATCGCCGCGTACTTTTTCTCCGGCCTGATCGCCGGCACGGCGGGCGTGTTGCTGGTCTGGTTCAACGGCCGCATCTCCCCGGGCTCGGTGGGCGTGGACGTGGTCATCGACATCCTGGTGATCGCCGTGGTGGGCGGCCTGCGCCACCCCGTCGGGCCCTTCTTGGGCGCCCTGGTCTTTGTCTTGTTGGAAAATTTCGCCATCGACCTGATCGACCGGGAGCGGTTCAACACGGTCATCGGCACCGCGTTTTTGCTGGTGGTGCTGTTCTCGCCCGATGGCCTTTTGGGACTTTGGGAACGGATCCGCGCGAAGATCCGGCCTGCAAAAGAGGCGTGGCCCAGCGGCAACCGCGCCCAGGGGGAAAGTCGGCCCCTCAAGGAACCGGCGGAATGACGCGCTCAAAAAGGGCGCCAGGGAATCACCCCTGAATTTTTGGCACAAGGAGGAAAACATGAATAAAAAGATCAAGTTATCCATCGCGACCGCGATGGTCGCCCTGCTCGCGGGCCCGGCCCTGGCCCAGGATGGCGACACCATCAAGATGGGCGCCTTGGCCACCATGGAAGGCGCTTTCGCGGCCCTGGGCGAAGACAGCATGCGCGGCGTCAAAATGGCCCTGGAAGAATTCGATTACACCGCCGGGGGTAAGAAGATCGAGCTCATCACCGGTTCGTCCGACGCCTCGCCGGACAGCGCCATCCGCGCCACGCGCAAGCTGGTCGAACAGGACGGCGTTCCCCTGATGATCGGCCCCCTGTCCGGGTCCGAGGGTCTGGCGGTGAAAGACTATGCCAAGACCCAGCCCGACGTCACCTTCTTGAACGGCAGTTCGGCGGCCCAGGACACCACCTTGCGCAACCCGTCCGACAACTTCTTCCGCTTCGGGGCCGACGGGGCCCAATGGATGGCCGGGCTGGGCGAATACGTCTTTAACGAAAAAGGCTACAAATCCGTCGCCGTCTTGGCCGAGGATTATTCCTTTCCCTATACCCAGGTGTTTGGCTTCCTGGAGCCCTTCTGCCGGGCCGGCGGCAAGGCCCCTGTGGATGCCCGCTTCTGGGTGCCCATCGGCAACAAGGACTATTCCTCGGTGATCGCGGCCCTTCCGGATGACGTGGACGCCATTTACGTGGCGCTGGGCGGCGCCGACGCGGTGAATTTCCTGACCCAGTACGAGCAGGCCGGCGGTGAGCTGCCCCTGATCGGCGGCTCCATCACGGTGGACCAGTCGGTCCTGGGCTCTAAGGGACGGACCCGGGATTTCATCGTCGGCACCCCGTCGAGCGGACCGATCTCCGATACCTGGGACGATCCTCGTTGGGCCGCCTTCGTGGAAGCCTATCAAACCCAGTTCCCGGACGGTTTCCCCTCGCCCTCCCTCTTCGCCCATGGCTATTACATCAATACCAAGGCCGCTTTGCTGGCTCTGGAAGAAGTGGGCGGCGACCTTTCCGACGGCGGGGCCAAGTTCCGCGAGGCCCTCTCCAATCTGGAGTTCGAGACCCCCACCGGCATGGTGAGCCTGGACGAACGGCGCCAAGCGGTCACGGACGTCTTCCTGACCGAAGTCATCGAAGGGCCTGACGGCAATCTGCTCAACAAGACCATCCAGGTGATCCCGCAGGTCAATCAAACCCTCGGCTTGCCCTACGACCAGTTCCTCGAGTACGGCCAGGTGAGCCGGGAAAACCCAAGCTGCGAGTAAGGAAAAGCCAAGTAAAAACCTAAGTACCCGGTAAGCGAATGCCCAAGACCGACGCCCTTTCCCAGCTGCAAGAAGCCGGCCGTTTCGCGCTGGAACTTGAAGCGGTCAGCCGCCACTTCGGCGCACTGGTGGCGCTGGCCGACATTAATCTGGCGGTCCGCGCCGGGGAGCGGCGGGCGGTCTTGGGCTCCAACGGGGCGGGGAAAACCACTCTTTTTAACGCGATCACCGGTGATTTCCCGCCCACGGCCGGCCGCGTGCGCCTCTTCGGCGAGGACGTGACGGATCTGCCCACCCATGAGCGGATCCGTCGCGGCCTGCGGCGGACCTATCAAATTTCTTTGCTTTTCAATGGCCTCAGTGTCATCGACAACATCTATCTGGCCTGCCGCGGGGTGAGCCGGGGCCGCTTTTCCCTGCGTCGCCCCTCTCCCCGCGACGGGGCCAGGCTGTCCGCCACAACCC
>JANQKX010000443.1 GCA_028280915.1 Kiloniellaceae bacterium | reverse complement strand
CCTTGCCCCGGGGCAGGCTGACGACCAGCCCGACCAGCGCCGGCGTCATCTCGATCTGACAGGCCAGCCGGGAGGTCTCCTGCAGGCCGAACACCAGCTCGAGCAGGTCCATCTCGTCGTCGCCGGGCGGCGGCAGGCGGCCGGCCCAGGCCGGGTCCACGATGACGTGACAGGTGGCGCAGGCCAAGCAGCCCTCGCAAGCGCCTTCCATGTCCAGCGTGAAGAGCTTGGCGATCTCCATTACCGACAGTTTAAGCGGCGCGTCCACCACCTGTCGGGTCCCGTCCTTTTTGACGAAGGTGAGTTTTGGCATGGGCGCGGGTGATGACTCTGGGCGTTACTGCGCCGCGGTGGAGGCGGCGCGCAAGGCGGTCACGGCCGCGATGATCTCGGCCGCCGCCTGGTCGATCTCCGCCTCCGTGGTGAAACGGCCCAGTCCAATGCGCACGCCGGATCTGGCCCGATCATCGCCGAGCCCCAAGGCCTGCAGCACATAAGAGGGCTCCACCGACGCCGAGGTACAGGCCGACCCCGTTGAAAGGGCCACTCCCGGTATTGCCCTTACAAGTTCTTCCGCATCAATGTCTTGAAAGGAAACATTGAGATTTCCAACGAAGCGATGATCCCGCGAGCCGTTGATCCAGAAGCGATCCAGCCCCGCCTCCAGCCGGCCGCGCAGGCGGTCGCTCAGGGCCGCCAAGCGTTGGTTTTCCGTGTCCATCTCGGCCTTGGCGATGGCGCAGGCCGTACCCAGCCCCACGCAGAGATGGGGCGCCAGGGTGCCCGGGCGCAGGCCCCGCTCCTGCCCGCCCCCATCGAAAAGGGGCAGCAGACGCGCCCGGGGCCGCCGCCGTACGAAGAGGGCGCCGATGCCCATGGGGGCGTAAACCTTATGGCCGGAGAGGCTGAGCAGATCGATCTTGGTGGCCGAAAGGTCGAAGGGGATTTTTCCCACCGCCTGGGCCGCGTCGCTGTGAAAGCTCGCGCCACGGGCCCGACAGATCTCACCGATCCGGTCCACCGGCTGGATGGTGCCGATCTCGTTGTTCACCGCCATGATGGAAACCAGCGCGGTGGTGTCGTCCACCGCCGCTTCCACGACGGCCGGGTCCACCAAGCCGTCCTGACCCACCGGGAGATAGGTGACCCGCCAGCCCTCGCCTTCCAAGCGCCGGCAGGACTCCAAGACACATTTGTGCTCGGTCACGGCGGTGACGATGTGGTCCCGGCGCCCTTTTTGAAAGGCCGCCACACCCTTGATGGCTAGATTGTTGGATTCCGTGGCGCCGGAGGTAAAGATGATTTCCCGCTCGTCGGCGCCGAGCAGTTCAGCCACTTGGGCGCGCGCCGTCTCCACCGCCGCCTCGGCTTCCCGGCCATAGGTATGCTGGATGGAATGGGGGTTGCCGAACTTTTCCCGCAAGTAGGGCAGCATGGCGTCCACCACCCGCGGGTCAGTGGGCGTCGTTGCCTGATAATCCAGATAAATCGGCCGCTCTAAGACGCTGTCTTTCATGATTTTTATGTCTTTGCCCCAAATTGCCCCAAGCCAGGTCCCTAGGCCGCGCCGCTGCGCTGGTAAAAGCCCCGCCAGGCTTCCAGAAAGCGGTCCACGTCCCCGTCGACCGACTGCCAGCCCAGGCTGACCCGGATGGCCGACTGGGCCATCAAATCACTTGCGCCCATGGCACGCAATACATGGGAAGGCGCCACCTTGCCCGAGGAGCAGGCCGAGCCGGCGCTGACCGCCACGCCGGCCAAGTCCATGGCCATGACCTGGGTTTCGGCGCGCAGGCCCGGCACGGCAAAACAAGAGGTGTTGGCGAGACGGGGCGCTTCCCGGCCGAAGATCACCACCTCGGGCGCCATGGCGCTGACATCCCGCTCCAAGCGGTCCCGCAGGTCCGCCAGACGCTCCTGATCGGCGAGAGACGCCGGCCCCATGCGCGCCGCGGCGCCGGAGCCGACGATCCCCGGCAGGTTTTCCGTGCCGGCCCGGCGGCGCTGCTCCTGCCCGCCGCCCCGATGGCGCGGCGTCAGGTCAAAGCCCCGGGGCGCCAGATGCTGCCCCACGATCAAGGCACCGACTCCCTGGGGACCACCCATTTTGTGGGCCGAGAGGCTCAGCAGATCCACGCCCAGTGCGCCCAGGTCCAAGGGGATCTTGCCGGCGGCCTGCACCCCGTCGCAATGAAACAGACCGCCGGCCTCATGGGCGAGGCGGGCAATCTCGGCCAGGGGCTGCAGCACCCCCGTCTCGTTGTTGGCGGCCATGACCGAGACCAGGGCCGGCCCGGTTTCAGCCAAGAGGGCGCGCAGGGCGGCCAAGTCCACCCGACCATCGGCTTGCAGGGGGATCGGCCGCAACCGCTCAGGGGCCCGCAGCACGGAATCGTGTTCCCCGGCGGAAGCCAGAACGGGCAAGTCAAACCCATTCAGCGCCAGGTCATTGGCTTCACTGCCGCCGGAGGTAAAGACCACCTCCCCCGGCCTGGCGCCCACCAGGGCAGCCAAATGGGCCCGGGCGTCTTCGGCCACCTGACGGGCCTGGCGGCCAAAGCCGTGCACGGAAGAGGCATTGCCCAGCAAGCCCAGGGTCCGGGTTACCGCGTCGATAGCTTCCGGTCTAACGGGGGTCGTCGCGTTGTAATCAAGATAGGCCCGCAACGTCATCGCCTCTCAAGCACCCTTTTTTAGTTTCCGCCCCGTTTAAGTTTCCGCCCCGACGCAGTGCGGCGGCCGAAACCAGCCGCCGCAAGATCTGTCAATTGGCTCGGAACTCCCGGGGCCCACCAAGCGCGGAGTTACGGACAGTTGGACTTGGCCGTCGCGGCCTCGCCTCCGCCATTCCCCGCTTGGCCGTCGCCAGACCCGTCACCGGGCTCAGCCGATACAGCGGGCATGCCCGACGCCAGACCGCCGGGCGAAGCCGTGCCGCTTTCCAGCTCGTTGACCCTAGCGCGCAGGCTCTGGACCTCGTTCAGCAGGCCGTCCAGGGCCCGTGCGATGGGATCGGGGATGTCGCCGGTGGGCGTGCCGTAGGCAACGAACTTGCCCTCTTCGGCCTTTTTCTTGCCGTTGGCCTGGACCACCTTGCCCGGGATGCCCACCACGGTGGCACATTCGGGCACATCCTTGGTGACCACCGCGTTGGCGCCGACACGGGCGTTTTTATTGACCGTGATGGGGCCCAGGACCTGGGCACCCGAGCCCACGATCACACCGTCTTCCAAGGTGGGGTGGCGCTTTTGATTCCGCTGGCTGTCGCTGTCCACGCTGGGCGCCACACCGCCCAAGGTAACCCCTTGATAAAGCGTCACATCGTCACCCAAAATAGCGCTTTCACCCACCACCACGGCCATGCCGTGATCGATGAACAAGCGCTTGCCGATGGTGGCGCCCGGATGGATCTCGATGCCGGTCAGGACCCGGCCCACCTGGGACAGCCAGCGCCCCAGCAGGCGCCAGTTGTTACGCCACAAGGCATTGGACAGGCGATACATCAAAAGGGCCTGGAAACCGGGGTAACAGAGCACCACCTCAATACGTGATTTGGCGGCGGGGTCCCGCTGCATCATTGAGTCGATTTCGGTTTTCAGAGACTTGAACATCGCATCGCCCCTTTTTGCTAATAATGGGCGCGTTTTTCCTAAGTTTTGTTGCCGTTTGCGCGGGTTTCGTTTAGAAACCCGTCCGGCGCAAGAGAAACGCTGCCGTTTTCATATAGATAGCCTTAACAAATGGATCAAGTAACACCCTATCGCCCCTGCCCGCCGCCTTTGGGCAAGGTACATGCGGTATTTCAAGATCCCAGTATAGGGCTTTGACAAAAAAGGCACAACAAATCAAAAAAATGCAGCCCCAGGGGATGACGGTGGCCCCGGCACTGCAAAGATTATGGACTGCCAAGATTATGGTAAGAGGAAATCAGAGTTTATGCCCGACGTAATCTTTAATGGACCCGAAGGCCGGCTGGAAGGCCGCTATCTCCATAGCAAGACCCCCAACGCGCCCATCGCCTTGATGCTGCACCCCCATCCGGAACAGGGGGGCACCATGAACAATAAAGTCGTCTACACCCTTTACCAGGTCTTCGCCCGCCAGGGCTTTTCCGTCTTGCGCTTTAACTTCCGCGGCGTGGGCCGGTCGCAAGGGATCTTCGACCGGGGCGAAGGGGAGCTTTCCGATGCGGCCTCGGCCTTGGACTGGCTGCAGACCTTCAACGAAAACGCCTCGGCTTGTTGGATCGCCGGATATTCCTTCGGCGCCTGGATCGGCATGCAGCTCTTGATGCGCCGACCGGAAATCAGCGGGTTTGTCTCCATCGCCCCGCCGGCCAACGCCTTTGACTTTTCCTTTCTGGCGCCCTGCCCGTCCTCGGGTTTGATCCTGCAAGGGGACAAGGACGAGGTGGTGCCCGAGGCCTCGGTGGCGAAACTGGTGGAAAAGCTGTCGGCCCAGCGTGGCATCGAAATCGACTACCGGGTCATCGCCGGCGCCACCCACATGTTCCGCGACGAACTGACCCAGATCAGCGAGCACACGGACCAGTATCTGACCAAGGCCCGCGCCGAACAGGCCGAACAGGCGGCCGCATCGGCCGCTACCTGAGGCGAGCCACCGCGGAACCAGCGCCGCGGCGAGACCTTACGCGGCGGCGGAAAAAAGGCAGCCGCCGGTCATGGGCTGGGCCACGCCGGTGGTCTTGGGCAGTGACAAGGGCAAGCCCGCCTTGGAGCGCACCGCCAGATAAGCAAAGGCTTGCGCCTCCAGAGCATCGCCATGCCAGCCCACGGCCTCCACCGGCTGAACCGGCGCCGCCAAGCGCTGGGCCAGGGCGGCCATCAAGGCGCCATTGTGCCGCCCGCCGCCGGTCACCAGCCATTGTTTTGGCGACTCAGGCAGCAATTGACCGGCCATGGCCACCGCCTCGGCGGTGAAGGCGGTCAAGGTGGCCGCCCCGTCATCCAGGGAGAGACCCGCCACCGGGGAACTGTCAAAATGGTCCCGGTCCAAGGACTTGGGGATCGGGCGCGTGAAATAAGGGTTGCTCAGCAACTGCTTCAAAACCGCCCTTTGGACCTGGCCCTGCCGGGCATGCTGGCCGTTCTGGTCCAGGCGCTCACCGGTGTGCTGCTCCATCCAATCGTCGATCAGGGCATTGCCCGGGCCGCAGTCGAAGGCGGTGATATCGGGCAGGCCCCCTGAGGTCTCCGAAGCAGCGATATAGGTGACGTTGGAGACACCGCCCAGGTTCAAAACCGCCAAGGGTTTGGGCAGATCCGCCGCCAGGGCGGCGTGGTAGAGGGGCGCGAAGGGTGCCCCCTCGCCGCCCGACGCCACGTCGTTGCTGCGGAAATCACACACCACGTCAATGCCGGTGGCCCGCGCCAAGGCGGCCCCGTCGCCGATTTGCCAGGTCTTGCGCTGGTCGGGCTCGTGCAGCACGGTATGGCCATGAAAGCCGATCACATCGACCTTTTCCGGTGCGAACGCGGCACTGGCCAAGAGGTCCCGCACCGCTTGGGCATGGTGATCGGTGAGTTCCTTTTCCACCTCCGCAATCGGCCCACCGCCACCCAAACACTGCCGCAGCCGCTGGCGGAAGGCGTCCGGATAAGGCCAGGTGCGGAAGGGCCCCATCTCGTGAACGCGGTGGCCGTCGCAGCGCAGCAGGGCCGCGTCGATGCCGTCCAGGGAAGTGCCGCTCATCAGGCCCAGGGCCCAAACGGGCACGCCCAGGGATTCTGCGGTCTTGGATTTTAAGGTTTCGTTCATGATACCAGCCGATCGGTTACGGAATTGCCAGCGGAACCGCCAAGTGTGACTCTAAGGTCTTTGTGAATTGTAAAGCTTGTTTGGGGAAAATCCAGCACGTCGCCCGGGATACCACCGGACGGTTTGTGATCCCGCCCCCTTTGTGTTACACGGCGGCCCTGCCGGCCGGTTTAGACCCCACAAACATCACGAATTTAGCCGACAACACCATTTAAGACGGAAATCATGACTGAAGTATCATCGGAATTCTTGCGCCGGGTTCAGGACCGCGGCTTTTTCCACCAGTGCACCGACCTGGAAGGCCTGGACAAGCTCCTGTCCGCCGGTCCGATTTCCGCCTACATCGGCTTTGATTGCACGGCAACCTCGCTGCACGTGGGCAGTTTGGTGCCTATCTTGATGCTGCGCCATTTGCAGCAATGCGGCCACAAGCCCATCGTGCTCATGGGCGGCGGCACCACCAAGGTTGGGGACCCCTCTGGTAAGGACGAGAGCCGCCAGTTGCTGAGCGATGACGACATCGCCCGCAACATGGAGAGCATCCGCGGCATTTTCGCCCAGTTCCTCACCTTCGGCGACGGGCCGAGCGACGCGGTCATGGTGAACAACAACGATTGGCTGGCCGGCCTGAACTACATCGATTTCCTGCGCGACTATGGCCGGCACTTTTCGGTCAACCGCATGCTGTCCTTTGATTCGGTGAAACTGCGTTTGGACCGGGAACAGCCCCTGACGTTCCTGGAGTTCAACTACATGATCCTCCAGGCCTATGATTTCATGGAGCTGGCCCGTCGGCGCGACTGCCTGCTTCAGATGGGCGGCTCGGACCAATGGGGCAACATCGTCAACGGCGTGGAACTGGCCCGCCGGGTGGACCAAAAGACCGTTTTTGGCCTCACCGTGCCTCTGATGACCACTGCCTCGGGCGCCAAGATGGGCAAGACCGCCGAGGGCGCGGTGTGGCTGAACGAGGCCAAGCTGCCCGCCTACGACTACTGGCAGTACTGGCGCAATACGGAAGACGCCGACGTGGGCCGCTTTCTGCGGCTCTTCACCGACCTGCCCCTGGATGAAATCGCCCGCCTGGAAAAACTGGAGGGGGCGGAGATCAACGCCGCCAAGAAAATCCTTGCCGACGCGGCCACCGCCATGTGCCGGGGCCGGGAAGCGGCGGAAAAGGCGGCGGAAACCGCCCGTCAGACCTTCGAGGCCGGTAAGCTGGCAGAGGACCTGCCCAGCATCGAAATCGACGGCGCCGCGCTGGCGGCCGGGGTGCCCGCCTTCGACTTGTTCCGTCAGGCCGGACTGGCCAACAGCAACGGCGAGGCACGGCGTCTGATCAAGGGCGGCGGCGCGCGCTTGAACGACGGCAAGATCGCCGACGAAGGCCAGATGATCTCCAAGGCCGACCTGGCGCCCGAGGGCATCCTCAAGCTTTCCGCCGGGAAAAAGCGCCACGTGCTGGTGCGGCCGGTCTAGGGGGTAACGCTGGCCTAAAGCAACGAGAAAGGCTCCCGAAAAGGGGGGCTTGCCCCGTCGGGGGCCAAAAAAAGAGGCGTTCTGATGTTTTATGAGACCAGCGGGCCCCATGGCCTGCCCCATGATCCCTTCAAGTCCCTGGTGGTGCCCCGGCCCATTGGCTGGATCAGCACCCTGGATGCCGAGGGGCGGCCGAACCTGGCGCCCTATAGTTTTTTTAACGGGGTCGCCGGTTCCCCGCCCGTCGTGATGTTCGCCAGCAACGGCGCCCACCGGGAAGGCGGCGTCAAGGATAGTCTGGCCAACGCGGAGGCGACGGGGGAGTTCGTCTGCAATCTGGCCACCTGGGACCTGCGCGAGGCCATGAACACAACCTCGGCCATGGTGGACCGGGACTGTGACGAGTTCGCCCTGGCCGGCCTGACCCCCGTGCCGTCACAACTGGTGAAGGCGCCGAGGGTCAAGGAGAGCCCGGTGCACATGGAATGCCGCTATTTGAAGTCCGTCGACCTGCCCTCCAACAGCCCGGCGCAGCCCAACCGGGTCGCCTTCGGCCAGGTGATCGGCGTTCACATCGACGATGCCTATTTGAAAGAGGGCCTGGTGGACGTGGGGCGCCTGAAACCCATCGCCCGCCTGGGCTATATGGACTACACCGTGGTCGAGACCATCTTTTCCATGACCCGCCCGAAAGTGTGAGCTCTCTGAGCCTGTGACACTACTTCAGGTCCTTCCGACCTAGCTTTGGGAAAGCTCAGCGATCCATAGGATCTGAGGCCAAAGCAGGGCGAATCAAGTGCTTGTTGCCATGATAACACTTTCCAAGTAGATCGGAGCGCATCCTCAACAGAGCACGGTATGGCCAAAAAAACGGGCGCCCCTCAAAAATGGGAGCGCCCCAAGGTCCTGAGGGCAGGAGGTATTAACAATTGCGCGTCCAGCAGGTGTCGCGCGCGCCATCGCACTGCGGGACAAATTCGAAAACACCGGCAAAGGCGCGACGGCCAATCCATCTCACAAGCCCGCCTGCCCAGACGTCTCTACCCGGCCAACCATCTACCCGTCACGGTGCGCGGGCGCCGAGTGCCGCCGCCGCTCAGGCCTTCTCGGCCTCGCCTTCACCCGGTCCTTCCAGCATGGCGGTGGCCACCAGGCCGGCGTTTTCCCGCACCTTGTTTTCGATCAGGCGGGCCAGATCCGGGTTGTCGCGCAGGAAGTTCTTGGCATTTTCCCGACCTTGGCCGATACGCTGACCTTCATGGGAGAACCAGGCGCCCGACTTGTCCACGATGTTGGCCTGCACGCCCAGGTCCAAAAGCTCGCCGGTCTTGGAAATGCCCTGGCCGTACATGATGTCGAACTCGATGACCCGAAAGGGCGGCGCCATCTTGTTTTTCACCACCTTGACCTTGGTCTGATTGCCCACCACCGTGTCCCGGTCCTTGATGGAGCCGATGCGGCGAATGTCCAGGCGCACGGAAGAATAAAACTTCAAGGCATTGCCGCCCGTGGTGGTCCCGGGATTGCCGAACATGACACCGATCTTCATGGGGATCTGATTGATGAAGATCACCAGGGTGCGGGATTTGGAAATGGAAGCCGTCAGCTTGCGCAGGGCCTGGCTCATCAAACGGGCCTGCAGGCCCGGCAAGGAATCGCCCATGTCCCCTTCCAACTCGGCCCGGGGCACCAAGGCGGCCACCGAATCGATCACCAGCACGTCGATGGCGCCCGAGCGCACCAGCGTATCGGCGATCTCCAGGGCCTGCTCGCCCGCGTCGGGCTGGGAAATCAAAAGCTCTTCCACATCCACGCCCAGCTTGTTAGCGTAAACCGGGTCCAGCGCGTGTTCCGCGTCCACGAAGGCACAGGTGCCGCCGGCCTTTTGCGCTTCCGCCACCACGTGCAGGGCCAGGGTGGTCTTACCCGAACTTTCCGGCCCGTAGATCTCCACGATGCGCCCGCGCGGCAGACCGCCGATGCCCAAACCGATGTCCAGGCCCAGGGAGCCGGTGGAAATCACCTCCGTCTCCACCACCTGCTCTTCACCCAAGCGCATGATCGAGCCTTTCCCGAAGGCCCGTTCGATTTGGCCCAAAGCGGCCTCCAAGGCTTTTTGCTTGTCCACGCTTTCCCTCTCAATCACGCGTAAATGGTTCTGCGGCATAGCGAAAATTCCTTATCTCATAGCCCTTGGGAGACATCAATGACTTCAACAAGGGTATTTGTACACATTTTGTTCTCACCCGCAAGCAAAAAGAACAAAAAGTGAATATGGGCAAAAACAGGAAACCTCCACCCCCGCCGTTGGGGCCGCTTCAACCCTGCTTTGAGAGCACTTTTCGGAGTCCCTGCAAGGGCGGATCGAACCGGCGCGGACTTTCTTAATAGACGGGCTTAATAGACGGGCCAATTAGCCAGGACTATCCAGCACCTCTTTGACCTTGCCGGCCAACTGCTTCAGGCTGAAGGGCTTGGGCAGGAAGTGAATGGCCGCGTCGTTATCCAGGCGCTTGCGGAAGGAGTCCTCGGCATAGCCCGAGATGAAAATCACCTTCAGGTCGGGATGCTCCTTGCGCACCTCACGCACCAGGCCCGGGCCGTCCATCTGGGGCATGACCACGTCGGTCACCAAGAGGTCGATGTCGTTATCCTCCTGGGACAGCACCTCCAGGGCCGCCTCGCCCGAATCCGCCTCCAGGACTTGATAGCCCTTGTTGCGCAAGGCCCGGGCGCCGAAGGCCCGCACCGCATCCTCGTCCTCCACCAGCAGGAGCCGGCCCCGGCCCGAGAGGTCCCGGCCGCCGCCCACATCCTCGGCCTCCTGGCTCTGCTCCGCGTCCTCGGCCAGGCAGGGCAGGTAGATGGAAAAGGTGGTGCCCACGCCCACCTGGCTTTCCACCGACAAATAGCCGCCCGACTGGCGCACGATGCCATAGACGGTGGAGAGGCCCAGACCGGTCCCCGCCCCCACTTCCTTGGTGGAAAAAAACGGCTCGAAAATGCGGTTGAGGTTTTCCGGCGGGATGCCACAGCCGTTATCGGACACCTCGATCACCACGTATTCACCCGCCGGCAGGGTCTCGCCCTTGAGCTTGCTTTCCCGGTGCAGAGTCTTGCTTTCAGTGCGAATGGTGAGCCGCCCCGACCGCTCCATGGCGTCCCGGGCATTGACCACCAGATTGATGATCACCTGCTC
>JANQKX010000432.1 GCA_028280915.1 Kiloniellaceae bacterium | reverse complement strand
GGCATCATGCAGGCCTGCATGGACGTGGTGATCCCCTACGTGCACGAGCGCAAGCAGTTCGGCCAGGCGATCGGCGAGTTCCAGCTCATGCAGGGCAAGTTGGCCGATATGTACACCACCATGAATGCCTGCAAGGCCTACGTCTACGCGGTGGCCAAGGCCTGCGACCGGGGCGAGACCACCCGCAAGGACGCGGCCGGCGCCATCCTTTACGCGGCGGAAAAAGCCACCTGGATGGCGCTGGAGGCAATCCAGGCCCTGGGCGGCAACGGCTACATCAACGATTATCCCACTGGACGCCTGCTGCGCGATGCCAAGCTTTATGAGATCGGCGCCGGGACCTCCGAGATCCGCCGCATGCTGATCGGCCGGGAGCTCTTTGAGGAAAGCAAATGAGGGCGCGGGGCGCCAACACCGGATGGCGGACGTAGATGAAAGCGGGCTGTGGCGCGAGACTTTTGGAAGCGAGGGCAGATATGGCGGAGACGATTGAGTTCTATTTCGATTTTTCCAGTCCCTACGGCTATCTGGCGGCCCAGGGCATGGATGCCCTGGCCGCCGAGGTGGGCTGCACGGCGGTTTGGAAGCCGTTTTTGCTGGGCGCGCTCTTTAAGGAAACGGGCAGTCAGCCCCTCTTGCACATCCCCTTGAAAGGCGAGTATGCCCGGGTCGACCTGATCCGCACGGCCCGGCGTCTGGGCGTGCCCTATGTGCTGCCCGACCCCTTTCCCTTCATGTCCGTGGCCGCTTGCCGGGCCTATTATGCCATCGTGGACGAACAGCCCGCGGCAGCGGTGGCCCTGGCCAAGGCCTTTTTTCACCGGGCCTTCGGGGAGGGCGGGGATATCGGCCGCCCGGAGCAGGTGCTGGAGGTGGTCGAGGCACAGGGCCTGGACCGGGAGGCCATGGCGGCCAAGCTGGCCGATCCGGAGGTCAAGGACCGCCTGCGCCGGGAGGTGGATCGTGTCATCGCCCTGGGCATCTTCGGCTCGCCCTTTTTCATCTATGGCGAGGAGCGCTTCTGGGGCCATGACCGCATGGCCGACCTGGCGGCCTGGATCCGCGAGGGCGGTTGGTAAGGGTTGCTTAGGTCCGTCCATCCCCATTGGGAGTGGAAGCGGCACTGCCTTGATCGGGCCATAAAAACTCGCTATACCGCTTCAACGGGATTTTAAGGGAATTTTCCTTTTATGCTGTATTACTTTGGCTTACGGGGTTTTCTTTTGGCTGCAAGGAGTTTTCGATGACCATCCGGGCGTTTTTTACTGGCGCTTCCCTTGCGGTTCTCTTGGGCCTGCCCACGGCCGCCGGTGCTTTCGTTTTCAACACGCCGGGCGAAAAAAGCCTGTTTCAACCGCCTTTCGGCAGCGTCTTTGACACCCGCAGTGGCCTGGATGAGCAGGCGGCCGGTGTCGTGGCTTTCGAGGATGCCCTGCACGACGGCTACAAGGTCTTTTCCGATGAGCTGGGGGAAAACCTCTGGGGCGGCGACTGGGATATGCTGGACGCGGAGTTGTTCAATCACAAGGCCCGCCGGGCGGCGGCCAATTCCGCGGTTTTTCCGGAAAACCCCATCGACCGGGACTTGAGCGCCGAGGACGAGATCATGTTTTTGGGCGCGCTGCGCCGCCTGCGCCAGGGCTTCGAGCGGGGCGGGCGTTCGGTCATTCCGGCGCAGATGGCCCGTGCGCAGGTGTCCTATGACTGCTGGATCGTCGGCGTCGATGACGGCAGTACCGACGCGGCAGAGATCTGCAAGGCCGAGTTTGAGGACGCTATGGATCAGGTCGAGGCGGTGGCGACCGCCAGCCTGACCGATTTCCCTTACGACACCCGGGCCATGACCGTGTCGGTGGCCAGGGGAGCCGTAGATTCCTACTTCGTTTATTTCGACTTCGATAAATCGGATATCTTGACCGAGGGCAGCCGCGCCATCGGGGAAATCCTGACGGCGGCCCTGGCCGACCCGGAATTGACCGTGCGGGTCACCGCCCACACCGATACGGTGGGCACCCTGGACTATAACCAGGCCCTGTCCGAGCGCCGGGCCAACGCGGTGATCGGTGCCCTGGTGGCCGGCGGTATCGAACCGGACCGCATTGTCTCCGTGGCCGTGGGGCAGACCCAGCCTTTGGTGCCCACCGCCGACGGGGTGCGCGAGCAGTTCAATCGGGTCGCGGAAGTGGATTTGCTGTAGCTGCCGGGCCGGGCGCGCCGCGCCCAGGCCTTAAACAGGGCCGTGGGCCCAGCGCTGGCTCTCGTTCATGGAGTACTGGGGCCGATAGTGCCGGTACCGGGTATGGGAAAAGATCCGGTCGGAGAGGCTGTCCAGGATCAGAATGTCATCGTCCATGTAAACCGCCAGCACCGCGTGGCCCATATCGCGGATCTGATCATAGAGGATGACGACCCGCATCTCGTCCGGGGAAAAGCCGAGGGCGCGTAGGGCGAAGTACTTGGCGATGGAATAGTCCTCGCAGTCGCCGGAGCGGCGCATGAATTCCGCCGGGCTGGCCCAGTACTCGCTCACCCCATAGACTTCCGGGTCGCCCCGATAGGGCCAATAGTTGAAAGACTTGTTGATGTATGCCACCCGCTCGCGCTTGGGCAGGCCGCGGGCCTTTTTCAGCATGTCGTGCCAGGCGATGGCCCAGGGTTCCTGGCAGCCGGCCGTGCCCGTCTCGCAATGCCGGATGGTGCCCTGTTCCAACTGGGTTTGATCCAGCACCCGCGCCCATTGGGGCAGGGGTCCGAAGCCTTCCGAGGCGATCTCGGTGGCGCCGAAAATGCCGGTCTGGCGCTGCAGGTAGTTCTGCGCCAGCTCCCCCAGGCTCGCGGCCTGGGCCATGCCGGGGCCGGGCGCGCGGTCGCTCCCTTGGGGGGCGGCCAGGACAAGCCCAAGGGCCAAAAGCCCGGCACGGCCAAAAACGCGCCACCTCAAAGGATGTTATTCCATATCAGGATCATCCTTTGAGGATAACGAGGGCGGGTTACCGCCTGCTTTTAAAACACCGTTAATTCGTAATATTCGGAAATCTGGCGCAAAGGCGCCGGGGTCATGGGATTTTGCGGTTAACGCTCCCGCAAAGCCCGGTCGCGGGCCTTTAAAATCGGCTTCAGGAGATAGTCCAGCACGGTCTTTTTGCCGGTCAGGATTTCCGCGGTGGCGGTCATGCCGGGGATGATGGGCAACTGCTCACCGTGGCGCTCCAGGGAGTTTTCCTTGGTGCGCAGATAGACCCGGTAGAAGGATTCTCCTTCCTCGTCCCGGATGGTGCCGGCGCTGATCTGCTCCAGGGTGGCGTCCAGGCCGCCGTAGATGGAAAAGTCATAGGCCGAGACCTTGATGATGGCGTCCTGCCCCGGGCGCAGAAAGGCGATGTCGGCCGGGCGCACCTGCGCCTCGATCAGGAGGCTGTCGTCCAGGGGCACGATTTCGATGATGTCCTCGCCCGGTTTGATCACGCCGCCGATGGTATTGTGCTTCAGCTCCTTGACCGTACCGCGCACCTGGGAGCGTACTTCCGTGCGGCTCACCCGGTCTTGGTTGGCATAAAGGGATTGCCGGACCGAGGCCAGCTCGCTGCGGGTTTCCTGCAACTCGTCGGAAATCTCCGCCTTTTCCGATAAGACGAGTTCCTCGACCCGCTGCTCGGCTTCCGCCAAGGCACTGTTCAGACGGGGAATCTTCACGTTGAGGGTGGCGATTTCACCCTCGAAATCGGCGATCTCCCGCTCAATGCGGATCAGGTCCAGGCGCGGCAAGATGCCCTGCTGCACCAGGGGGGCGGTGATGTTCAGCTCTTCCTTGGCCAGGCGCAGGCTGTCTTGGTACTGCTTCTTGCGGCTGGTGGTTTCGGCGATTTCCTGCTTGCGCTGGCTGACCTGGGATTCCAGCACGGAAACCTGCGCGTTCAGCTGCCGTTTGCGGGCGTTGAACAGGCGCTCCTGGCCGCGGGCCTCGTGGGGCGCCTCGGACAAGACACCGTCGGGGAACTGGATTTCCTCCAGGCCGTCCAGCTCGGCGATCATGCGGGATTCCTCGGCCTGCAGGGCCCAATACTGCGCCTGCCAGTCGCGGAAGGTGGCCTGGGCCGCGGAATTGTCGATGCGCACCAGGATATCGCCCTCTTCCACGATATCGCCCTCGCGCACGAGGATTTCCGCCAGAATGCCGCCCTCCAGATTTTGGATGACCTGGGTCTTGCGGGACGGCACCACCGACCCCTCGCCCCGGGTGACCTCGTCCAGCACGGCGTAGTGGGACCAAACGCCCATGATGATGAAAAACGCCAGGGTGATCAGGGTGAGCAAATAAGCGAAACGGCGGCCCCGCCGCAGGGAGGCCTTGTGCACATCCGGCATGAAGTGCAGGTCGTCGTTGTCGTATACGCCTTTGGTCGCCATGATTGGGGTCCTATCTCTCGTCTCTTCTCATCCGGCCTTTTTGGGAGTGCCGTTAGTTGGCAACGGCCCGGATCTGGCCGTGTTTGAGGGCGTGCAGGATTTCCTCTTTCGGCCCGTCGGCCACGATCTTGCCCTTGTCCACAATGATCAGGCGGTCCACCAAGGACAGTAGGGAACTGCGGTGGGTGACCAGGATGGTGGTCTTGCCCGAAATGGCATGGGCCAGGCGCTTGCGGAACAGGGCCTCGGTGGAATTGTCCATATGGCTGGTCGGCTCGTCCATCAAAAGGATGGGCGGATCCAAGAGCAGGGAGCGGGCGATCACCACCGACTGCCGCTGGCCGCCGGAAAGACGCATGCCCCGCTCGCCCACCTGAAGGTCGAAGCCGCTGGGGTTGGTGCGCAGAAAATCGGTCACGCCGGCGATGCTGGCCGCCCGCAAGATGGATTCGTCATCCACGTGAGGGGCGCCGAAGGAGATGTTCTCGCGAATGGAGCCAAAAAACAGGTAGTTGTCCTGGGATACATAGCCGATGTTGCGGCGCAGGTCCGCCGGGTCGATCTGGCGGATGTCCGTGCCGTCCATCAGGATGGCGCCTTCCGCCGGCTGATAAAGGCCCAGCATCATGCGGGCCAAGGTGCTTTTGCCCGAACCGATCCGGCCCAGAATGGCGATTTTGTCGCCCGGGTTGATCTTCACCGAAACGCCGTCCAGGGCGATGGTTTCCTGGCCTGGATAGCTGAATTCCAGGTTCTTGTATTCGATTTGGCCGCTCAGGCGGGGCCGGTGCAAGAAGGTCTTGCCCTCGGAGCGTTCCGTGGGCCGGCGCATGATTTCGTCCAGGGCCTTCAAGGCGACCCGGGACTGCTGCAGCTTGGTCAGCATGCCGGCCACGGCGCTCAAGGGCGCGAGGGAGCGGCCGGTCAGGATGGTGGCGGCGACCAAGGCGCCCATGGTGATCTCGCCCTGGGCGATCAGGTGAACACCGTAGACTACCACGATGACCGTCACCATCTGGATGGTGACCTGGGCGAAGGTGGTGGCCAGGCCTGAGAGGAAGCGGGCCTTGCCGGAGGATTCGGCGGTCATGCCCACGAAACGTTCCCAGGAGCGCTGGACCCGGCCTTCCGCGGCGGTGGCCTTGATGGT
>JANQKX010000410.1 GCA_028280915.1 Kiloniellaceae bacterium | reverse complement strand
TTGGGGCCGCTGCCGGTCCTCCAGGTCCTCGTCGCCGCTATAGTCCCCCAGACCCAAGTAGCGGTCGGTTTGGATGGGCAGGCGCATCAAGTAGTCATTGCCGCGAACTCTGAGGGACAGGGTATCGGTGCCGTATTCCCAGCCCAGGGCCGTCCCTTCAAAGAGGACCTGAAAATCGCCATAAGACCAGGCGGTCCGCAAGCCTGCTTGGTTCGTGTCCACCCCGCCCACTTTCACGCAGACCCGGCGCCCATCCACCCCGAAATTTGCCACCAAGGCGTCCATGTCTCCTTCCGCATTGGCGAACTCGATGGTGCCGATGGTGCGCAGCAGGTTGCCGCCCAGGAAACGCCCGCTTTCCACGATGGAGCGCTCCAGATCCGGCGGCCGGGACACGCAAGGGTCAAAATGCCAGTTGGCCGGCGCTTCCTCCGGGCCCGTGGTCAGCCCGCCGCTGGAGAAGTAAAAAACCTGTTCGGCCGCCGTTTCGGATATAGCGGTCTCCAAGCTGCCCAGAGCCGCCGCGGAAAGGGGGAACCGGCCTAACATCCCGCGATCCCTCCCCCATAGTCCTGGTTGTTGGCGACCAGGCAGTTGGTAACGTTGTTGCCGTTGTCGAGCACCGGCGTGGAGCAGTTGCTCAGGTTGTTGCCGTCCAGGATCATATTGGTAAGGGACCCGTTGAGGTCCATGTCGATACAGGTATCCACCGGACCGAAATAATTCCCCGACACAATAAAGTTCCGGATCGACGAGGTGCTGGTATCCGCCTCGGCCCAAATGCCCCGCGTGCTCTCGCCGGCCTGGTCCCAGAACTTGCCGCGGTTGTTGACAAACATGATGTCGTCCGCGGTCTGCCCCGCGTTTAACTCCAAGCGCAGCCATTCGATCCCATTGGCAACGGCCGCATTGAAGGACCACAGGATGTTACTGGAAAAGAGCGCCGCGCCCGCATTGCCGTTGACCTTGAAGACCGTATCGCCGCCGTGGTTGTATACGGCGTTTGAATCGACGATGAGCCCGTAATGCCGATGAGGATTCTGTTGACTGCTGAAGTTGTCCGTGCAGCCGTCCCCGTGGTTGCCATAAAGCAAAAGCACATCCGACTGCTGCCAAAAACAGCCGTAACTCGGTTGGGAATCATCTTCGTATTCGATTTTGTTCAGAGCACCGATGCCATTGCGCGCGCAGGCCCCTTGAGTGCAGCCGGGATAGGCTTGCCCATTGGCGGAGCCCTTGAAGGCAATGGCCGCCTGCTCCATACCGCAATTCACCAAGATATTGTCGATGACGATGTTGTTGGTGGATTTGGAATAGATACATTCGATGTCGTTGGGGTTGCCCGAGGTCAAATTCTCACAGTGGTTGCCCCGCACAATGATGTTACGGGCATGGGAATCGATGCAGGCATCCGTCTCCCCCGATCCGCCCGCGGAGTCGAACATGTTGGTTGCCACATTGTTTTTGACCAAGATGTTTCGGGTCAGCCAGTTGCGGCTTTCCCCATCGGCCGCCCCGCCGGAAAGGGGCACGTCATTGTTGTTGTCCACAAAGCCGATCCGCATGACGCTTTGCGTGTCGTCAAAGCTGTTGCGCAGGATCATCATGCCGGTGCTGTGACCCGCCTGCATGTCCAGCACAAAACGACCCGAGATGTTTACGTTCGTGGTTTCCACGATACGCACGAAGGACCGGCTTCGGTTGGCGGGCTCGTTGGAGTTGTTGTCCGTCTCGATACAGCCGTTCGTGGTATTTTCAAAATGCACATTGATGCACTCAAAGGCGACGGTGGCGCTGTTGCTGTTGTCTTCGCGAAACAGCATGCCGCCGTTGATGAACCGAAGGTTCCGCACCACCGCATGAGCACCCTCGCTCAGATCCAGGTTCACGCTGCTGTCGATGTTAATCGTGGGACGGTCCCCGCCATAGGCCACGCTATAGATGGCAAAGGGATTGTTGATGGCGTAGTTGTCCATGGTGGACCAAAGGCAGGTCACGCCCGGCGGTACATAGATGGCAATCTGGGCTTCCATAGCCGCCTTGAACGCCGCCGCATCGTCGCTGGTGCCGTTACAGGCCGCATTATAGGGCGGCTTTGTGATGTCGCCGGGGATATCACCGCCGCCAATGAAAGCATCCAGGCGGGTGATGGTGACGTGCCCGGTGGTGCCGTCCTCCGAGGGGATCATTTCCGTGCCGCTGATCGAACTGTCATAGGGCAAGGATTCGATGGTGATAGCCGCCGCGAAAGCTTGGATCACAATAGCCTGGGCGGCAAAAAAAATGGCCCCTAATGGGGCCGATCGGAAAAAAGTTTTCATCAGCAGCCTCCTCCGCCGCCCCAGGATCCACCCGTGCCGTTGAGATTGTTGGCCTGCAAACACTGGGTCATGTTGGTGCCGGTAAAATTCAAGATCGTATCGCAGTTGGCGAAGATGTTGCCCAAGACCATCACGTCGGTCATGACGCCGTTGTTGTTGACGGCCATGCAGCGGTCCAAACCTTTGATCAAGTTTCCATCGATCACCAATTCGTCCAAGATGCCGGTGCTTTCCACCGACATGTCAAAGGCATCCACCTGATCGCCGGGGTCGATGTCGGTCACGTCGAAGAGGTTGTTACGGAAGACATAGCTGTAGCTGGTCTGCCCGGCGAAGATATCAAACTCGACCAAGTTTAAGTCCGACACCCCGGCACCGTTGTTGTAAGGCCCAATGTGATTGGTCTCGATCACGATGTTATCGGCGGCCCCCTCGATGAAAAAGACCGAACTGCCCTCGAAGCGCAGCACCTGGTTGGACTTCATCTGTACGTGATACTGCATGGTCTCGTTGGTCAGATGGAAGCCATAGCGGGAACAGCCGTCCAATTGGTTGCCCACCGCCACGACACCGCTGGCCTGGATGGCCACGCAGGTTTGGTTGGATTCCTTTCCCATGTTGTAAAACTGATTGAAGGAGAAAGTAATCTGCTCCGAACAGCCCCCTTGGGAGCAACCCTGGTTCCAGGGGTTCGACGTGGCCGACCAGTCCCCCACTTGAAAGGCCACGTCCTCGCCGGCCGCATTGCAGATGTTGGATTGGATGCCGCCTCGGGCGATGTTGGCGTAGATGCAGTAAAAGTCGGTCCCGTCAACACTGTCGGATACCGTGTCACAGATATTGTCGGTTAGATTGACCCGATAGCCGTGCACCACGATACAACCACCGATATCGGCACCGAAGTTGTTGCCCTCGATGTTGGTGATGACGTTGGTATTGATCTCGATGTCCTTGCGGTCCAAGATTTCCGTCGCAGCTTCGCCCGGTCCCACATAACCGATGCGGATGCCACTGGTCCCGCCGTCCTGGAAGTTTTCCGTCACCCAGACCTGGTCATAGCGGCCGCCGTAGCCGTTCAGCCCCTTGCCGGTGATGTTGGAGGCCGTGTTGCCGTTGACCCGCAGACGGCCGATCTTAGCGCCGGTTGTCTCGCTGGTATCGTCCCAGTTCAGGCACCAGGTCTCCACGTTGGTCCAATAGTTCCCCACACAGGCGACGTCGGCGATTTCACCGGTGTTGCTATCATCCACTGTGAACAAGCTGCCGCCGTTTTTGACGGTGAGGTTGTAGACCCCCACCCGGCCGGGCGCGCGCACCAGGAAATTCACGCCGTCGCTGATATCGACGGAGGTGGCAATGCCCGCGCCGGGAAAGGTGTAGATGAAAAAATCTCTGTCCACCACCACGTTGCTGACCGTGGTCAACACGCAAGTGGAATTGGGCGCGATCCAAAAGGCGCCGCCGTCAGCGGCCGCGTCCTTGAAGGCCTGGGAATCATCGGCCACGCCGTCACACACCGCGTTATAGGGCGCCGCCATGAGGTTCTTGGCGATGCCGCCGCCGTTGATAAAGTCGGCGATGGCGTTGATGGAAATCTTGCTGGTCTGGGCGCCCTGTTCCGAGGGCAGGATTTCCGAGCCGGAAATGACGGTGTCCTCTGGCAGGTTCCCGATGGTATCGGCCGCCGCAGGGGCCGCAAGCCATAAGGCCGATAAAAAACAAAAGGCAGGCATAAAAAAAGCCGCCCGAAGGACGGCTCTGGCGCCAGGCGCGCGAGTTTTCATTTGTGTCACCTCATATACTTTAGGTCATTATCCGGAATGGTTCGCCAAAGCTGTTTGCCGGCACTGAATGCACCATCATCAAGGCGCAAGCGTACCGAAGATGGGCACGGCATTGCCGTCGCTGTAGAAGTAGAGAATATCGGTGGTGCCCATGTTGGCGCTGAGACGGAAGCAGTCGATCAGATCGATGATCTCCGTATCCGTGCCGCCGCCGGTGACGGTGGCATCGGTGTTGCGCCGCAGGTCGGTCTGGCCCCGGGAGGCGTAGAGCGTCTGCAAGGACGAAGCCCCGGTTTTCACCGTGCAGCTCACGTTATAAGGCGGCGCAAGCAGGTTGCCTTCGCCCAAAATGCCGTCCTGGGTCAGGTCGTTGAGGAAAGTGGCCCCGCCGGGCGGATCGCCCGTGGCGAAGCGCCGGATGGAAATCTTGAAATCCCCATCCATGTAAGCCGGATAGGCCGTGTCCCCCAGCAGGTGGGACGGCGTGCAGATGTAAGGGGAATTCTCCACCCCGGGATCCAGCTCCGTCGCCCCGCTGATGGTACCCGAGGACGAAATGGAGTTGGTCAGCAGGTCCCGGTTTGTGTAGTCGTTGTAGAACCAGGTGATCCGGTCGCTGGAATCCGCCCCCATAAGGACCACCGGGTCCACATAGTTGGTCGCCGCGGTGCCTTCGTCGCCCGAGCCCTGGTTGGCCCAGGCCCCGCCTGATTTGCGGAAGATGCGCACCCGCTCGTTGGTGCCGTTGTTGTAGGCGGCGGCGCAGACCACCACCCCGGCGGAATCCACCGCGCCGGACACCTTGGGATAGGTCGGCGCGTTGTCGAAGTTGCTGCTGCCCGCGTCGGCCACCGTTTCGTTGCGCAGGGTAAAGCCGTCCGTGCCCGGGTCGAACACGGAGTAGCGCACATCGCCCGTCGAGGTTTGGTGGAAGATGTGCAGGTCGCCGGCGCCGTCCTCGAAGGCCCAGAGGCAGTCGATCTCGGCCGTGCCCGCGGCGACCGTGCCGTCCTGGTTGGACCAGTCCCCATTGACCGGGCTGGCCGTGGTGGCCTTGACCACCACCAGGTCGTGCTTGTCCGGACTGAGGGCGACCCCGTAGAAGGCGCCGCCAATCTGGAACGGCCCGGCAAAACCCGGGAATTCGGGCAGGATGGTGTCCGACAGGGCGGCGACCGAAAAGCCCGAGCCCAGGCCGGGCAGGCCGAACACCGGCCCGGCGGCCAGGCCCGGCGGCGCGATGGCCTGGGTGCCGCCGCCCGTATTGGGTATGCCGAAGGCAACCGCATTGGCCAGCCCGCCGGGCGCGATCTGGCGCGGCCCGGTGCCCCGGCGCACCACGAAGGTATCGCCGCCCACGGCCTGGATGTCGCCGCCGCCCACCATCTCCAGCACGTCCGCGGCCCCGCCGGTCAAGAGCGCGCCGCCGAAGGCCAAAGCGCTGGCCAGGCCAGCAGGGGCGATGCCGTCCGCCGGGGCACCCGTCGCCGGGACGCCGAAGGCCAGGTGGGACACGATAGGCGGCGCCATGATGTGGTTGGCGCCACCTTCGATCAGCAGAAGGGCGGAAAGCTCCACCGTCCACATGGCCTCCACCACCGGCGAACTTAAGAGGGCCTGGAAGGCCGGCGGGCTGGCCAGGGAAAACGACGGGTCGAGCTCGCCGAGGCTGACCTCGGCCAGGGCATGAATGGCACTCATCTAGGCGGCCTTCTCATTGGCCAGCTGCATTTCCCGGCGCAACGCCCGGATGGCCTTGACGATATCATTGGTGTTTTCCTTATCCGCCTGCCGCTGCTGCTGGAACTCGTCCCGGAAGGTCGCCACCATTTCCCGGTCGGACCGCTTTTGGCCGTTCAACAGTTCGCCGAACGCCCCTTCGAGAACCTTGTCCGGGCGTAGCTTGATCCGCAGGTCGGTCTTTAAAACGGCCATATCCTCGGGCCGTATGGATTGCAGGACAAACTCCTTGCCTTGGTGGGCCCTGCTCCCATTGCCGCCCAGGCGCTCAAGCTCCTTCACCACACGGTCGATGTTCTTATCCCGGTTGTCCCGGTTCTTCTTGGCCTCGTCCTCCAGGGCTTTCTGGGGCGATTTCTGAGCTTGGCGGTTGTCCTTCAAGACCTCATCCAGGACGCTGTTCACTTCCCGGAAGGCCTGCTGGAAACCCGTGCCCGAGCCGGAGAACTCCCGTGCCTCGCGCAGGTAGAGCTGCCCGGCCGAAGCCAACTGGTCAATGGCCTCCCCGTCGCCCGCCTGGGCGCGCGCCGCGATATCGCGGAAACTCTCCTCGGCCGCCCGCAACTGTTTTTCCGGCGACAAGGTGGTCAAGTCGCCCGTCTGCAGCTCGAGCTTAAAGTCCTGCAGCCTCTCTTCTTGCGCCTTCAGCCGGTCAAGCTCCTGCTGGGCGTATTGCTCGAGGATCTGCCGGCGCTCCAGCGCGTTCAGTTCCTCCACGGCCGTCAAGTCCACGCCGAGTTTCCTGGCATCCTTGATGCGCTGCCGGGCGATTTTCCGCTGTTCCTGCAGCTCTGCTTTCATGGGGTCATTGATGGCCAGGAGCTGTGCCTCGATGGAATCCTGGAAGCCCTCGCCCAGGTCCTTGATGGCCTTTTTCGTGCCTCTGTCCACCAGTTTTTTCGCCCTGTCGGTGCTAAAGCCGGCTTCCTCCAAGACCGGGATCAGGGCCTTGAAGTTCTCCCTCACCTCCGCGATGGCCAGGGCCGCCCCGGTGAGCTCGGCCTTTTCATCGGTCAGGCCCAGCAGGCTCTTGGCGTACTCCCGGACCGCCTCCTTGGCCTCTTTCTGGCGCGGTCTGAATTCCGCCAGCGCCTTTTGATAGGCCTCGGTATCGGTCACCACCTTGTCCACCATCACGGTGAACTTCTCGGCGATTTTCACCACGTTGTCGTTGCGGCCCTGGATGTCCGTGCGGAAGCGGGTGCGCTCCTCTTCCACCTGAATGGTCTTTTGGAAGTCGCCCTTGCGGGGCCGTAAGAGATCGATCTTTTCCAAGAAGCCCTCGACCCCGGCCAGTTCGCTGGCGGCCGTCTCCTCGGCGGCGGCGCGCAGGCCCAGGCGCTGCTTGCCCCGGTCGGTGACCGAGGTTTGCAGATCCTTCACCCGCTGCTCGAACTCCACCGCGAACTGGATGTCCGCCAGCACTTCCGCGATGGTTTCCGCGCCCGTGTTGAAAGCCGCCTGCACCGCGTCGGCGGTGCTCTCGCCGAAGGTGATGGCGCCGGTCTGGATCTTATGCAGGATGGCAAAGACCGTGGCGTCCTCCACCGCCGTGTCCCCCTTGCCGAACTTCACCTCCCGGCCACGGCCCGGGCCCGGCAGGGTCTGG
>JANQKX010000403.1 GCA_028280915.1 Kiloniellaceae bacterium | reverse complement strand
ACTTGTGCGGGCTCGCTCGGCGAAGTGGAGATAACGCGCGTGGTAAACCACGCCGCCCGCGTCGGTGTCCTCGTAATAGACCCGTGCGCCGAAATGGTGCTCGCCGTCCACGAATTGACCCGATACGGGCAAGGCTTCGCTCATGACGCCCCCTCTTCCTCGGCCGGCCCGTCGGCCGCGAGCAGGTCCAGCTGGCCGCCCCTGCCCCGCTGCGCCAAATCACCGGGCATGGGCAGGCCCAGGTAGTCATAGCCCTTGGCGGTCAGCATGCGCCCGCGGGGGGTGCGCTGCAGCAGGCCTTGCTGGATCAGGTAAGGCTCGATCACCTCTTCCAGCACGTCGCGCTGCTCGGACAGGGCCGCCGCCAGGGTCTCCACCCCCACGGGCCCGCCAAGGTAATCTTCGGCGATGCGCCGCAGGTAACGCCGGTCCATGGCGTCCAGGCCCAGGCCGTCCACGTCCAGGCGCTTGAGCGCCGCGTCGGCCTGCACGGCGGTGATGGGCGACACCTTGGCCACGGCGGCAAAATCCCTCACCCGGCGCAACAAGCGCCCCGCCACCCGCGGCGTCCCCCGGGAGCGCTTGGCGATTTCCCCGGCTCCGTCGTCGGACAGCTCCATGCCGAGCAAACCGGCGCCCCGGGCCACGATCTGTTGCAGTTCCGCCGGCTCGTAGAACATCAGCCGCAGGGGAATACCGAATCGTTCCCGCAGGGGCGTGGTGATCAGCCCCGAGCGGGTGGTGGCCCCCACCAAGGTAAAGGGCGGCAGATCGATCTGCACCGAGCGGGCCGCCGGCCCCTCGCCGATGATCAGATCCAGCTTGAAGTCCTCCATGGCCGGATAGAGGATTTCCTCCACCGCCGGCGACAGCCGATGAATCTCGTCAATAAAGAGAACGTCCAGGGGCTGCAGGTTGGTCAGGATCGCCGCCAGGTCACCGGCGCGGGCGATCACCGGGCCGGAGGTGGCGCGAAAGCCCACGCCCATTTCCTTGGCAACGATCTGGGCCAGGGTCGTCTTTCCCAAGCCAGGCGGACCAAAAAACAAAACATGATCAAGGGCTTCCGAGCGACTCTTCGCCGCCTCGATGAAGACTTTCAAGTTCTCCCGCAAGGGGCGCTGGCCGACAAAGTCACCCAACTGACCGGGCCGCAGGGACTTCTCACCCAGGTCCCCTTCTTGAAAGTCGGCCGTGATCACCCGCGCCTCGGTCATGACGCCAGCTCCTTCAAGCCGGCTTTGATCAGGCCATCCAAGGAAGCCCCGTCGCCCAGTTCACCGGCCGCCCGGGCCACCGCGCCAAAGGCGTCCGCCTGGCGAAAGCCCAGATTCACCAGGGCCGAGACCGCGTCGTCATTAACGCCGCCCACGGGCCGCGCCGGCGCACCGCGCACCGGGGCCGGAAAGGCGATCACGCCGGCCTTGTCCTTGAGTTCGGCGGCGATGCGCCCCGCCAACTTGGGCCCGACGCCGCTGGCCCGGGTCAGCGCGGTTTTGTCTTGCGCGGCGATGGCCTGGGCCAGGTCGGCGGGCGCGAGAACGGATAGGATGGCCAGCGCCATCTTGGAGCCCACCCCTTGCACGGTACAGAGCAGGCGGTACCAATCCCGCTCCGCCGCTTCCAAAAAACCGAACAAATGAATGTGGTCTTCCCGCACGTGGGTTTCGATCATCAAGGAGGCGGTGTTTCCGTTCGCGGGCAGATTGCCGATGGTGCGGCCGGAGGCGAAGACCACATAGCCCACGCCGCCCACGTCGATGAGGACCCAGTCCTCCCCGGTGGAATCCACGATCCCGGTCAGCTTGCCGATCATGGCCGCGCCTCCGCGGTTTTGTGACCGTTCGTGCCCGGGGCCCACTTTTGTTTGGTCTGGCGGTTGTGGGCGTGACAGATGGCCACCGCCAGGGCATCGGCCGCGTCGGCCGCGGCGATCTGGCACCCGGGCAGCAGGCGGTCCACCATCATGGTGACCTGTTCCTTGTTGGCGTGCCCCGTGCCCACCACCGACTTTTTCACGATCATGGGCAGGTACTCCCCCACCGGCAGCCCGGCGGCGGCCGGGGTCACCAAGGCGATGCCCCGCGCCATGCCCAGCTTCAGGGTCGAGGATGGATTTTTGTTGGCCAGGCTCACCTCCACCGCCGCTTCCTGCGGACGGTATTCCTCCAGGATGGCGGCGATACCTCTTTGCAGTTGCAGCAAACGCTCGGCCAGGCTGAGGTCTTGGGTCGAGCGCACCACGCCGTTGGCCACGTGACGCAGCCTATTGCCCTCGGCCTCTATGATGCCCCAGCCGGTATTGCGTAGTCCTGGATCAAAGCCGATCACGCGCATGATATGGCGGTGCCTCACCCTGCCCCGTTACGCGGTCAAACGTGCCATCACATCGTCAGCAATTTCAAAGTTGGCCGACACGTTTTGCACATCATCGCTGTCGTCTAGGGTGCCTAAGAGTTTCAAGAGTGTCTGAGCCTTTTCCTCGTCCACCTCGACCAAATTCTGCGGTTTCCAAGTCAGGCTGCCCTCCTTGGGGGCGCCATACTTGTCGGTCAAGGCCGCGCGCACGTCGGCGAAATCCTCCGGATCGCAGGTGATCTCGTGACCCTCGTCCGAGGACTCCACGTTGCTGGCGCCCGCTTCCACCGCCGCCTCGAACATTTCATCGCCGCTCGCCACATCCCCGTCGTAGATAATCGAGCCCACCCGGTCGAACATGAAAGAGACGCTGTTGGTCTCCCCCAGGGATCCGCCGTGCTTGCTGAACGCGGCCCGCACCTCGGAAGCCGTCCGGTTGCGGTTGTCGGTCAAGGCCTCGACGATCAGCGCCACGCCGCCGGGCCCGTAGCCTTCGTAGCGGATTTCCTCGTAGTTGGTGTCGTCATCGCGGCCGGCCGCCTTGTTGATGGCGCGCTCGACATTGCCCTTGGGCATATTGGCGGCCCGCGCCGCCTGCACCGCGCCGCGCAGGCGCCGGTTTTTATCCACCTCCTGCAAACCCGATTTGGCCGCGACCAGTATTTCACGGGTCAGCCGGGCAAATTCCTTGGCGCGCTTTTTATCCTGCGCG
>JANQKX010000396.1 GCA_028280915.1 Kiloniellaceae bacterium | reverse complement strand
CCGGCGGCCGAGGCGGCGCGCTTGGTGGCGGACATCCCCACGGTTCTGGCCGACATGCCGCCCCTGAAGCTGGCCGGCATGACCACGGCCTCCCGCCCTACGCCCGAGGATGGCTTTCCCATCGTGGGTTTCGCCGAAGACGTGCCGGGCCTCTACATCGCCACCCTGCACAGCGGCATCACCCTGGCGCCCGCCGTGGGCCGCCTGGCGGCGCAAGAGCTGATGGGCGGCGCGGGCGATCCCCTCTTGGCCCCCTACCGGCCCGGCCGGTTTTAGCCGCGCCTAAGGTTATCAGAAACGGGCGGCAAACGAAATCGGGGACAGCGCCCGAACCGCCGGACGCGCCGTCCGTCTAACGATCTGAAAAGGCCAGGCGGGCGCCCAGGAAGGCAAAAACACCGGCAAAGCCGCGCTTCATCCAGCGCAGCACCGCGGGGCGGGAGATCACATAATCGCGGGCGGTGGCGGCACAGGCGCCGTAGCCGATAAAGACCACGAAGGTCAGACCCATGAAGACCAAGGCCAGGCCGATCATGGCACCCGTGGTGCTGGTTTCCGCGCCGGTCAGGAACTGGGGCAGGAAGGCCAAGAAAAACAGGGACAGCTTTGGATTCAGCACGTTCAACAGAAAGCCGTTGACGATGATGCCAAGCGCGCCCTTCGAGGTCTTGCGGGCCTCGGCACTGTCGTTGATGTCCAGCGTCCCGCCGTCGCGCAGGATCTGCCAGGCCAGGTAAAACAGGTAGGCCACGCCCAGATACTTGACCACCTGAAAGGCCAGGGCGCTGGTGTGGAAGATGGCCGCCAGGCCGATGATGCTGGCCAGCGCCGCCGGGACGATCCCCAAGGTGCAGCCAAAGGCCGCCGCCACGCTGGCCCGGAACCCCCGGCCCAAGCCCACCGCCAAGGTGTACAGCACGCCGGTGCCCGGCAGCAGCACCACCACGAGGGAGGTCAAAAGGTATTCGATGGTCATGCTGTTACTCCTCACCTTCGTTGCGCTTCGTAGCCAGCGCCCTCCCCCGCCTGGAAATCGTTGGCGGTGATCAACCCCTTACGGCCCGGCCAGGCTTGGCCCGCGCGCCCCGGCCAGTCTTTCAGGTTTTCCAACGCGCCCCAAGGGGATTTGTCGGTTGCGGCGAAAATCACGAGTTAGCGGACTGCACAAACCAAACGTTTTCTTGGCAGTAACGCCTTTTGTTTCAGAAAATAACTGTTAGATTGCAGCAATAAGGCTAGAGAAAACCCCTGAGGTCCAACGTTGTCCTATCCCACTAACGGAACCTCGATGACAGTCGAGGAGGATGCATATGCTTATCTGCGAATAACAGGCCTCGGATCCGTCGATTTGATTTCCCAACAAATGGGACGCGAACCGGACGACGGCTGGAGCGAGGGAGATCCTAGGCGCCTTGCTAAAGGTTACTTTTACAAATTCTCAAAATGGCAACTGAACAGCGGTGTGTCAAAAGGCTTTCCTCTTGATACCCATCTCAGATCACTTTGGCGCAGACTTGAACCTCACCGCGAGAGGCTTATCCGCCTCGATCCGGAATTTTCCCGCAGATTGGTCTGCGTTGCATGGTTCAAGGAAAGGGATTCATACTTTTCTATCGCAGCCGGGCATTTTAAAACGGCCTCCTATTTCCAGCTCGAATTGGATTTTGATTTTTATTTCCGAGATGATTTTGGTCATCCCGACAGTGAAAACCCCTACTACGTTTGGTGAGTCCTACCAATCAAATCGAAGATGGTGTTGGTTTGGCTAGTCCAGAATTGGGTTTGTCAGCCGGAACACAAAATCACATTTGGCCGGACTGTGTTTGTCTAGGCGGCGCGGTTTTGCCTTGGTGTGGGCCGGCCGAGACGATATGCAGGAACGGATGGTATCGAAACATCGGTCGAAAAGGGGAGCGGTGAAGCGCGATGACTGAAAATCTCGGCCAGGAGCCAACAAATGGGGGCGCGACAAGTGACGCCCCGCCCCGCACCGAGATCGCGGTGGATATTGTCTCGGACGTGGTCTGCCCTTGGTGCATCATCGGCTACAAGCAGTTGGGAGCCGGGCTGGCCCAGGTGGGGGAAGACCTGCTTGTGCGCCTGCAATGGCATCCCTTTGAATTGAACCCGGACATGCCCGCGGCGGGCCAGGACCTGCGGGAGCATGTGGCGGAAAAATACGGCAGCACGGCGGAGGAAAGCCGCGCCGCCCGGGAGCGCTTGACCGCGCTGGGCGACAGCTTGGGATTTGCCTTCCGCTACGGCGAGGACGCGCGGATCTATAACACCTTTCAGGCCCACCAGCTGCTCCACTGGGCGGGTCTGCAGGGGCACCAGACGGCCCTGAAAATGGCCCTCTTCGACAGCTATTTCACCCGCCAGGAAAACGTGAGCGACCCGGCGCTGCTGGTCGAGGTGGCGGCCCGGGCCGGCTTGGATGGGGCCGAAGCGACCCGGGTTCTGCAAGACGCGCCCTATGCCCAGGCGGTGCGGGAAAACGAAAACTATTTCCGCCAGCACGGCATCCAAGGCGTGCCCACCATCTTCATCGACCGACGGATCGGGCTCACCGGCGCCCAGGGCGCGGAGACCTATGCCCGCGCCGCCCGGCAGGCGCTCTCGGAACGGGCGGCTTAACGCCATTGCCCCTATCAGGACATCACGCAGGGAAGGCCCGCGCCCTCGCGCAGGACCTTGTGGGCGGCGGGGGTGAAGCGGCCGTCGGCTTGGTGCAGAACCAGGCCGGGCAAGAGTTCCAGACGGCCGGCGGCGCCCTTTTGCGCCTGCACGATGACCCGCTTGGCGGGCAGGCCCGCCTTGGGCCAGAGGGGAATGACCTTGAGGGCGCCGGCCCGGCCGGCCAGGGCCTGGATGACCTCGTCCAGGCGGTCCCCCCGCTGCACCAGGTTCAAGCGCCCGCCCGGCGCCAGCAGACGCAAGGACGCGGTGATCCAATCGGCCAAATCACCGCTCGTGGGGCTGGTGCCGCTGGCGGGGCTGGTGCCGCCGGCAGGAGTGGCATCCTCTTCCTTGGCGTCCGGGCAGCCGAAACCTTCCATCAGGGCACGGCGCCGTTCCGGATTGG
>JANQKX010000380.1 GCA_028280915.1 Kiloniellaceae bacterium | reverse complement strand
AACCGCCGTTGAACAGGCTTCCGGCAGATCGCAGGACAGAACCGACGTGCAGGCCGCGGCAAAGGTGCCATCGGCCACATCGCCGCGCAGATTGACCTGCTGTCCTAGATGCCGTTCACGGATACTCACCGCCTCGGCCCGGGATCCCTGGGCGAAGGCGTCGGCGAAAACGCTCAAGCTGGTTTCCTTCGCGAGCTGATCGGATGCACTAGCCATCGCGGCGGTTCCCTTCCGGATCGATGAAAACGGGATCGACAATCGTCACCGCCATGGTGCGGTTTTCCAAGGGTGCATAGACCCGGTCGCCCTTGCGGGAACGTCCGCCTTTCAACAAGGCCAAGGTGATGGAGCGGCCCATGGCCGGGCTCCAGTAGCTGGAGGTGACATATCCCAACATGGGAACCGGCGGCGCCAGAGAGGGATCGATGACAATCTGCGCCCCTTCGGGCAAGACGACCTTTGGATCCTCGGTCAAGAGCCCGACCAACTGCTTGCGATCGATGCGCTTGGTATCCTCGCGGCTGTAGGAACGCTTGCCGATGAAATCCTTCTTGGCCTTGGACACGATCCAATCCATGCCCAAATCCTGAGGCGTCACCGAGCCGTCGGTTTCCTGACCGACGATGATGAAACCCTTTTCCGCCCGCAGCACGTGCATGCTTTCCGTGCCATAGGGCGTAATATCGAATTCCTGCCCGGCTTCGTAGAGGGCTTCCCACAAGGCCTTGCCCTGGGACCAAGGCACGGAGACCTCGTAGGACAGCTCGCCGGTAAAGGAGATCCGCGCCACCCGGGCCGGCATGCCGGCCACCGTGCCATCGCGGAAGGTCATGAAGGGAAAGGACGAGGGCGCCAGATCGATATCGCCGCAGACCTTTTCCAACACCGCACGAGCCTTGGGGCCGGCGACGGCCACGGTGGACCATTGCTCGGTGACCGAGGTGCAGTAAACCTTCAGATCGGGCCATTCGGTCTGCAGGTACTCCTCCAGCCAGTCCAGAACCCCGGCCGCGCCGCCGGTCGTGGTGGTCATGAGGAAGTGATCCTTGGCCAGACGGGCCGTGGTGCCGTCGTCGAACACCATGCCGTCCTCATGGCACATGAGACCGTAGCGGATGGACCCCACCTTCAGCTTCAGCCAGGCGTTGGTGTAGATCCGGTTCAAAAATTCCGCCGCGTCCGGGCCTTGTATGTCGATCTTGCCCAGGGTCGAGGCATCCAAGAGGCCGACGCCGTCCCGCACCGCCTGGCATTCCCGGGCCACGGCGGCATGCATGTCCTCTCCCGCGTTGGGGAAGTACCACGGCCGCTTCCACTGGCCCACATCCTCGAAGGCGGCGCCTTGGGCCACATGCCAATCGTGGATGGCGGTGATGCGCTTGGGGTCGAGCCAGTCGCCCAGCTCCCGGCCGGCCAGAACGCCGAAGGGCACGGGCGTATAGGGCGGCCGGAAAGTTGTGGTGCCGGTTTCGGCGATGGCCCGGTCCACGGCATCGGACAGGATCGCCAAGGCGTTGATATTCCCCGTCTTGCCCTGGTCGGTGCCAAAGCCGGAGAGGGTGTAGCGCTTCATATGCTCCACGTTGTCGAAGCCTTCGCGGGCCGCCAAGCGGATATCCGCCGCCGTGGTGTCGTTTTGGAAATCCACGAAGTGCTTGCCCTTGCCCCGGCCGATGGGCGCCACGGCGGGCACCACCCAGCGGGCCTCGATCCCGCCCAGGTCCGGCTCCTCGGCGGCGATGGGCTCTTGATCCGCGTTGGTCTCGAAGCCCGCGGCGGCCGCCGCGGCCCGGCCCAAGGTCGCGCCTTCATTCAAGGCACCGGACAGCTCGAAAGAACCGCCGACGGCGCCGGCCCAAAGGGTTTCCTCCCGGGGCTCGGACGGCACGAAACAGGCCCGCTCCCCCTTGAAAGCCAGCTTGCCCTGGGTATGGCAGAAGAGATGGACCACCGGGCTCCAGCCCCCCGACATGAGCAGCAGATCGCAGTCCACATGATTGCCGGCGGCCAGCACCGACTTGCCGTCGCTGCTGAGCTGGTGGATCACGACACCGGTGACGTGCTTGCCGCCCTTGACCGCGCTTACGGCCGCGCCGGTGGTCACCTTAAGGCCCGCGTCCCGGGCCTGCCGGACCAAGGCCCCTTCGGCCTGGTCGCGGACATCGACGATCTCCGCGATGGTCACCCCCGCCGCCTTGAGATCCAGCGCCGCCTCGTAGGCACCATCGTTGTTGGTGAACAGCACGGCCCGGCGCCCCGGCGTCACCCCATAGCGGTTCACATAGGTCTGGGCCGCGCTGGCCAGGAGAATGCCCGGCCGGTCGTTATCGGCGAAAACCAGCGGCCGCTCATGGGCGCCGGTGGCCAGGATCACCTGCTTGGCCCGGATGTGCCATAAGCGCATCAAGGGGGCCGCCGGGCTGGTCTCCACATCGTAGTGGCCGTACCGCCGCTCCACCGCGCAGAGATAGTTGTGATGGT
>JANQKX010000378.1 GCA_028280915.1 Kiloniellaceae bacterium | reverse complement strand
TGTCCCACCTGGACATCACCGGGGCGGGCCTGAGCGAGGATAACGCTCAGCTGCATATTCACGCGGTCACCCACGGCGAGGGCGCCCAGCGGCCCAGGGTCGCGGTGACAGGCTCCGGGGGTGCTCAAGAGCACCCTATGCTGCCAAACCCGGCGCAGGAAAATGCTTGGATCACCACTTTGCCCTATCCCCCGCCCGGGGATCTTCAGGTCTCGCTTGTCCATGGCGGCGGCTACGTTGGAGATGATCACTGGCGCGTGACCCTGCCGGAGATCTCCCGCGGCAAGGTGGATTGGCGTCTGACGGCACTGCCGAAACCGCCGGCGCTGGCGGCTGCCGACGCGGACCAGGGCGGTATTCTGGTGCTGCCGCTGGATCGTTTATCCACGCCGCTTCCCGATGGGCCGTTCATTGCCGTCCACCCTGGGTTCGCTGCCAACGGGGGGACGGGAATAGGCACCTTCATGGATGACCATCCCCTGTTGAAGGGGGTGAACTTCGACGTTCTGGAAAACCTTTCGCCCAAGCCGCTTGCTTTGTCCCCAGGGCAGTTGCCGGGATTGTTCGCCGTATTGCGCGGCCAGGCCGGTGGCGCCGAACCCGGGTCGGGCCTCTGGATCGCCGCGCGCCATGACCCGCCTTCGGCCATCATCCCGTTCGGTCCCTTGTCGGGGGAGGCGGAGCGTCTTGTTTCCCTGAGGCTGATGGCAAATGCCCTACAGTTCGCCTCGGGTATGGCAGAAGCGCGGCCCCTTCGGCCGGACTTTCTCGGGCCCGACGGCAAGGCGGTGATGAACGCTTCCCTTGAATCGCAAACCCATCGCCCGCTCGCACCCCATCCGGGTTACACCGCCTTGCGCTCTCCGTTGGGCCCAAACAATCAGGGGCCTTCCCAAGTGCCTTCCGAGACGGCCGCCGGGGCGCAAGAAATCAGGGTTCTGGCACCCTGGTTCTTGGTACTGGCTCTCGTGCTTGCCGCCGTCGAACGGCTGATCGGCCCGAATTGGTCGCGGAAGGGTGCCGGATGATTTGTGCCCTGATCGACGGATGGCAGCTTTTTGACGGCACCCTTCGGTGTGCGGCCGATCCCCTTCCATCGAACCTGGCAAGTGGTTTTGCCGCTGCCGCCGCGGTCTTGTCGGTCATCTGGGCCGTTTTTCGGGCGCGGGGTCACGGCGCGCGCCTGGGGACTCTGCTCGCGGCATTTTCGTTCTTGCTACTGGGGGGCGCTGCCGGGATGCCCGTTTTCGAGGCGAACCCTGAACAATCCATCGGCGGCCGTCATGTGGTTGTGCTGGATGCATCCGAGAGTGTCCGGCGGGAGGGAGACGGCGCCCTGAATACCGCTATACTGACGCTGGCCCAAAAGATTGGCGCGGCGACCCTGAGCGCTGACGTTGCTCCAGAAGATTGGTCCGGCTATGTGATCCGGTTTTCCAATGGCGCCGAAACCATAGCGGGTCCGGTCCGGTTGAAGGCTCTGGCGCCCGCCGTGCAAGACGCCGACTTAGGTCCGCCGGGCAGTACGACCAATTTGTCGGCTGGGTTGAACCGGGCTTTGGACATCATAAACAAAGGCAGCGGCGTGGGGGCAATCTGGCTCCTTTCGGACGGTTGGGCCACCGGCGCCGAGCCAGGCGGCGCCGTGCGGCGCGCCGTGGCGGCCGGTATTCCCATACATGTGCTGCCCATAACCGTGGGCCGGGCCGTTCATGGATTGACGGCGGCCAACCTCGGGCCCGAACAGGGAATCGGTCAGGAAGCGGTCGCGCGTCTAACCGCGGTCGGGGGCGGCACCTTGGATTGGCGTGTGAACGGCAAAGCCGCCGCGCCCGTCAACGTGCTTGACCGGCCGATGGCCCAAAGCGTGCGCCTGCCCGTCGTTTTCACGGAACGGGGCATCAACCATGTGGCTTTGAGCTACAAAAGCCGTGCCGGCCCCCAAAGGGAGAAGACGCTTTTCTCGCTCGTTCGCGGCCCGGCCCGTGTTTTGGTCTATGGCAGGGCGGACTGGCTGGCCGGTCTGCCCCGGAACCGTTTTGTCATTACCCGGGCGGATGCAAAGGACCCGGTAGAGCTGGCACAGTATGACGCGGTGGTTGTCGATGGCTTGAAACCAAGTGCCTTTGCCTCGGACTTTCCCGAACGTTTGTTGGCCCGCGGGTTGGGCGGCGCCGGTCTGCTTCTTGTCAACGGGCAGCGCATCGGAACGGCGCTGGACGAGCAGAACATCTCGCTTTGGGAAGACACGGTTCTCGGCCCGGTCCTGCCCGTCAGCGGCGACCCCCAGGCGTTCCAGCGGGCGCCGCCCAAACGGGACATCTTGATCGTTATGGATACCTCCGGATCGATGGGCGCGGGTAGCCGTATGGCCGATGCCAAACGGATCGCGTACCACATCATCCGGCAGACACGCCCGGTTGACAGCCTTGCCATCATTCCGTTCAGCGACGAGGCGGGCGCGCGCTTCCGCTCATCCGGCTTGACCGCTTCCGAGCGCACCCGCGCCGAGAGCTTCGTCAGCGCGCTCGCGGTCGGCGGCGGCACCGATGTGGACCGTGCGCTGAGGGCGGCCAGTTCCTTGCGCGGCAACTATTGCGCCCTTTTTGTGATCGGGGACGGTGACGCCTATGCCGATCGATTGCAGACCAGCCCCCTTTGCCGGACCAATGCGATCGGCGTCGCGGGCGTTAAGCTGGCCGGGTTTGACAAGGAATGGGGCGAGTCCATCGCGCTGCCGCCCGGCGGTTCGATTGGCAATTTGACGTTTGAGTATTTCAAGCCCAAGCCCCTGGATCACTTTTGGCGGGCGGGCCCGCTCGGGCTGGTGAGCGGCACGGAGGGAAATCTTTTCGAAAACCAGGCGCCGGTTTCCGGGGTCGCGCGGTCCTATCCGCGACCCGAGGCCCAGGTCTGGGCCGTGACGAGGCAGCCGCCGCGCAACCCGGTTCTGGCCTATCGAGATGACCCCCAGCGGCCGCGATTGACGGCCGGCGTGTTTCTTGGCCAGGTGCCTGCGGCCTGGGCCCAGGTTCCGAACGGGCGCCAGCTTATCGAGCGTATGATTTCCCGTATCGTGGGATGGAAAAACCCCGATCGCTACGCGATTGAAGTAACGCAGAACGGCCGGCTATTCGATCTTCGGATTTCCATTCTGGACGCTGCCCAGCCCCCTGCCTCCCTATCGGCTTCCATGCTCTGGCCCGATGGCCGGTCCACGGGGTTTGCAATGCAACGGGGGCGGGAGCCCGGTGTGTTTCATGGCGCCGCGCAGGTGCGGCTCGCCGAAAACCCGGCCCGTGCAATGCTCTCGATCGACGAGGGCGGTGGCCAGCTTGAGTTTATCCCCATTGTATTGCCCGGGTTGAGGGATCTTGGCGCAAACAACACAACGGCAAGCACATCGGAAGCGGAAAGTATTGGTACAAACGAAGCGCTCCTAGGCAAAATTCTCAAATCCACCCGCGGCCTGGATCTGAGTCTGGTGACGCCTGAATTGAACATGAATTCCCAGGCTCGACTGAAGACTGAGGTCTGGGTATATATGGTGGCAATTGCATCCATCGTATTTGCTGGATCATTGTTTTTCGGGGGTATGCGCCGATGAAGATGCAAATGGGCCGCACCAAGTGGAAAAATTGGCCGCCGGCGCTGGAGCAAGATTTGCAAAATGTGCTCTGTTCCCTGTCCATCTTGACTTTGGCGGACGTTTTGGCCGTTCCGGGACAGCTTGGCACCGGACAGTTTGGCCCTGGACAGCTTGGCCCCGAACAGTTTGGCGGTATGGAAAAACCGGATTGCCTTCGGCTCTTGGCGGCGTTTCCGACCAAAAGGGAAACGGATCACCGGAACGCCTATGCGGCCGATGGGCTCTCGCGTGCCTTTTCAGTCAACGATCCACCACAATGGACGCCCTTGCAACGAAGATGGATTGCCACCACGCAGACATTTCCGTTCGGCCTTTTGTTGCGGGAGCATATTGCCCGCCTAAACCGGCGCTTGCGGTTCGACGAGCACCCCGCCGTTCCTTACCTGATCGATGCGATTGCCTGGGATGCCTGGACCTCGATCGAGTTCCGGACGGCGGTTGCGAAGCTGATCTACCAACATCTTCGCCAGCGGGTTCTGCTGTTCCCCGAACCGCGGCTAAACCCGGCTTTGTCCGTTCCGTTTTGGTGGCTCATCATCGCCGCGAGCGTCGAGAAAGAGGCCACGGCGGAAAAAGATTGGCGAACGAGGCTGCTTTCCCGGCAATTGCATGCCCATGCCGAAGAGCGAACGTCGGTGCCCGAATGGGCCGGGTTTTGGGAATTGTATCTCTTGAAACTCTGCGCCCAGACCGGCCTGCCGTTGCCGGTGCGTGTTCAGAATTGGCCCATTGTCTCGACCCCGGACGACCCGTCATCGCTTACCAAAAAGGCCGGCGGCCGGACCGTCTGGCGGGACCGGGCCATTCGCGACTGGACGGCCGAAAAACCGGGCTTCGCCGATGGTCTTTTGGCTGGTGGAATCTAACCAGTGGAATCTAACGAGTTGGGAGACGGGTTTGTTTCATAAAGACGGGTTGAACGAGCTTTATGGTCAACATAAAGAAACACTGAAAATGGCCCACGATGTGGGCAAAGCCCTAAACTCTCGTTTCTATCGCCTCGAAAATGCCGTTGACTGTCTGTTGATCTCGGCAATTTCGGGTGAGGCCATGGTCATGATCGGGCCTCCCGGCACGGCAAAGTCGCGCCTGGTGCGCAGTTTTTGCCATCTTATCGGGCTGGTAAACGACGAGGACCTGGTCACCAAGGAAGACGACACGAAAAGCGCCGATGTGGCGCCGCACCCGGACTATTTTGAATATCTGCTGACCCAGTTCACCGAGCCGAGCGAACTTTTCGGCTTTTACCACATTGGCCGGTTGCAGCAGGGAGAAATGGTCCGCATGGACGAAAACATGATGCAAAAAGCCCAAGTGGTTTTTCTCGACGAAGTCTTTAATGCATCGAGCGCGATCTTGAATTCGCTCCTGACATTCATGAACGAGCGCAAGTATCACGACCGCGGTCTGATCCGGAAAGTGCCTTTGAAAATGCTCATCGGTGCCACCAATTTTCCACCCCAAGAGCGGAATTTGGCCGCCGTCTACGATCGTTTTCTGCTGCGGGTCCGCATGAACAACCTGGCGACACCCAGTGTGGAGCAGGGCGAGATACTTGATCTTTTGAAAGCGGGTTGGCAGGAGACCCACGCGACGGCGATCCCGCGCGATCCGAAATGGAAGGGTCTCCTGCAAGGTTTGTCCAACCTCCAAACCGACATCGACGAAATGACCAGCAGTCAAAAACTGAGGATCGATGAGAATCATCCGGCGCTGATCGCCCTTGGTCAAATCGTTCGCAGCCTGGTGAAGTTCGAACTGTCTGATATGTCGAACCGGCGGATCATCAAGCTGACGGGCCTTGCCCTTTCCATGTGTCTCCTGCGGGCGGCCGGTGAAGACGCGGACGAAGTGGAAATGACGTGGCGGGATCTGGACGTCTTTACCCGCTTCTCTCTGGATCGGGAAGACCCCTCGGCGCAATCCCTTTTGGAGCAACAACTGGCTCAGTTCGAGACGGTGGGCGGGTGATGGACCTGGCGATCAGCAATCCGTCAGGGGCCATGGACTTCACCATTGGGCGGCCGCGGGAGCTCATGCATGTCTTTTTCGACCGCCATCTGCCGCTAACGCCGGCCTTGGCCCGTGACCTCGCGGAACTGGAGATAAATCCCGCGCCGGCGTCCCAGATCATTTGGGGAAAGGCCTATCACCTGGCCGGATGCGCCATCGGCCAGGAACGCGGCCTGGGTCATACCAATGCCTGGACCAGAATCTTTGACGACTTCTGCCGCATCGTTGCCGAACCCTTGCTGCGGAAGGCCGCCCGTGACCTGGGCCTTGTCCATATCCTGGGGACCGCGGACGTTCCTGACCCCCGCCGGTCAAAACATGTGGCAGGGTTTTCGGTCTATTGTCAGCGACTTGACAACATCGTGGCGGGCTGCCTGGCCGACCCGGAGGTTATGCCGGGCGGCTTTTGGAGCCACGCTGGAACCGCGCTGCTCGCGTCTTATTTCGCCCGGATCGAGCGCCTCAGGTCAAGCGGCCGGTCGCACCAGGTCATCGCACTGCCGTCAAGATCTGATCCGCTGTTCAGCCGTTTGATCTTCGATGTGGCCCCTGATTTCGGTGACGCTCAACGGCTTAGGCGGTTCCGCCATAGGGTGCGGCAAAAGGCTGAACGGCAACGCAGTGGGTTTCGCCCGCGCGAAGGCGGTGTGGCCGGTGTGGTCCATTCCCGCCGTTTCGAGGATCTGCACGATGCGTTGCCGTCCACCTTCGCCCTGCCGCCGGAGTATCTCCCGCTAAAGGTCATGGAGGAGGGGTTCCCGATAACCCATCGTCCGCCTCACCGCCAGACGGCACGGGACCTGCTGTGGCAGACCTTCAACTCCGCCGGAATCTCGGCGGGGCCGGCCGCCGTCGTCAAGGCCGCTTGGGTGGACGCGGTCCTGCGGCTGCGGTTTTTGTTGTCCGACGCAAAACGGACGCGGAGCGAAATAGGATGGTGTGACATAGATGGCGACAGGTTGTTGCCGGCCTCCACGTCGGTCTTTCAAACCGGCCGGCGGGCCGCGATCAACCCGTTCCAGATCGAAGAGGCAACGCGAAGGAAGCTGATCAGCCGCTCGCACCTTTTTCCGGATTGCGCCGCGACCTTGCCAAGCCGGGCTTCCTTGATACTGACCGAGCGGCTCCGGCGTCCAGGTCAGAAAATCACCGAGCTGGCGGGCCAGGTATTGCAGGAGCACCTGCGCCTTGCGGCGCTGCAAAGGGAATTCAGTGCCGCCAAGGAAATGACCGGCGAAATGACCGGCTCTCAGGAACCCCGGAATCGGCGGTTTTCCGTGGCGGACTATGCGGTGGTATTTCTTACCCACGTGGAAAGCGCCGCATTGGACCGTGTCTCGGCTGATGCGATGGTCTGGCATGAAGTGGAAGGGCGCATTCGGCGGCGATTCCCGGTACCGCACGCCAGGCGCCTGGTGATCCTCTCGGTGCAGGTGCCTCCGGAACTCGGCGGCCGCGACAAGGCCATTGTCCTGACGAGCGGCCGAACGCCTGAAGGCACGAAGGTGTTCTTGGACCCGGACCAGCCGCCGGATCAGGAGCTTGCCAAGCTGATTGGTACCCTGTCCCTAAAGTTTGCCACCGAAGCGCTCGAGGCCATCTATGGCGGATAATGCAAAGGCGCTGCCTTGGGTCTGCAATTTCCGCGACCATAGTGGGATGCGCCTTTTGTCCCTTTTCCGGGAACTCGCGCACGACGATTGGAGCCGCGCCATGTCGTCGGGCCTCGCCGTGGAACCGCTGGACGGCGGCGGCGGGCGGCTGCTGATGGAGGTGCCGCCGCGCACTGCGGGCCAGGAATTCGAGGCGGCGGACGCCTACATCGACCGACTGCTGGCGATCTTTTCCGAGCTGGGCATGCCTTTCAACGCGGCAAGGGCCAAAGAGTTCCACAAAATGGACCTGGACGGCACGTTGGATCCATTCAAGGCGAGTATCTTCCTTGCCAGTCAGTCCCTGCACGACGGCCCCGTCGACCAGGATGGGCTTGGGCCCGCGGATGGCGAGGACTTGCTCGTGATCCTTGACGGGGAGAGTGAGGAACGCCTGGCCGCGGATGTGGCCACCCTTCACCGCTACGGCCGGGATCACCGGATGATTGGGGTTGCCGGCCTGGAAGGATCAAAAAAAGTTGTCGGCATACTGTTGAGCGATGCCGCACGGGATTACGGGAACTTCTCCGCCTATCTCGGACGATCGGATGTAACTTCCCACATTCGGGTCCTTCGCGGATCACCCGCCGGAAGCCATCGTTTGTGGAGCGACGTGCCGCCGGGCCGGGCCATCGACCCGGACGCGCTCGCGGCGCTTCGGGTCGTTTTGGATCGTGCCGTGGAAGCCGGCGTGCCGCCCTTCGAGGGCGAACCGGCTTTCCTGGCCACGGGTCAGCGCGAGGGTCTCTTTTGCTTCGTCAAGGACCCGAACGAAGCCGCGGCAACCTTCGATGCCCCGCTCCACATTGAACCGGTGCAAGCCTTCAAGGTGCAGGCGGTCAGCCTGGCACGGGACCAAGACACAATTGACCGGCTGAGGCGGAAGATAGAGCATCTCTCTCCCGCCATCGGATATGAAGTCCGTCTGGTTTCGATGCGGCGCGGCCTCGGGCCCAATTTCGAAGTTGACCGGCTGCGCCAGGAAATCGATGAACTGCAGCTGCAAATAGATCAAGTAACGGCTTTCTCCGCCCCTCAGAAACGCCTGCTGAGGTTCTCCGATGCTCAATTGGGCGCGATGGTGGATGGACTGCGCTCCCTTCCCGTTTCGGCCGTGAAAGAGGGAAACATTCACTATGCGGCCGGTCATTCGGCCGGCCGGGACGAACCGGTTCATTACCTTCATTACGACCCGTCCGAACAAAGCCTTCATTTGGCCGAACTGTTGTGGCAGAGCAAAACGGGCGACCCCCACCCGATGACATACTGGCTTGAGCCCTTCGTGGCCAAAGGGCTTGCGGATCGCCCCGGCCGGGCCAGTGTTTATGTGCCCGTGGGAAAGTTCCTCCAGCCCTCCCTGGCTCATTTTGGCGGCAACATTGATCAAACCCTTCGCGAGGTGCTGGGCGGCCTTTTTCATTCGGTATCGGAATTGGTGACGGCGCCGGACTCCCGGCCCGCCTTTATCTTCTCACCTTGGTTGGGCGGTGGCTTTTCCATGGAGGTCGAGGTGCTGGACATGGCGGCCTTTGCGCCGCTCCAAATACAACTGCCCTGGATCAATGATTATCTGCAGGTGCGCAGCGCGCAAACGCTGAACCGGGATGATTTGGCTCAAATCGCCGCTCAAGTCTACGTCAGCGATTTTATCATGGATCAGAAAAACGCTCTTCACATGGTTCAAAGTCAGGTTCGCGACGAATGGAATAGCGCCACCACAAAGCTCCGTGAGGAGGCGATTGGGATGGTTCGTGCTCTTGACGATGAAATGCGCGGGGGAATCGATCGGATCGCCCGCGTCCGGAGCTACATCGAGAAAATCCGCGATGAGATCTTCCAGCTCGAAAAGGTCATGGCGGCGGCGGAACAGGCGCTGGACGGCCATCTCGCGATCGCCGAGGAACTGGAAATCAAGGATCAAGCCATGCGGCGGGCGCGGGAGCGGTTCGTCGACCGCGTGACCAACGAGATGCTGCGGGGCGAGGCGGAGCTATCGCGAATCGGCGACCGCATCAGCAACTTAAAGCGCCTCCTCGCTGCCGCGACGGGACGGAAAGAATGATCGCCAAGACCGATAAAACCACGGGGGCAGTTAAAAAGACGGGGGCAGGGCTTTTGTCCGAGATTTATTCGGATATCGACGAACAACTTGCCGGGGACCCGTTTCCGAAACGGCCCGCTCCTCAAATGAACGTAAGCGAATTTCGACGGGCATCAATCGGTATGGAGAGACGGCTCAAACGCTTCCGTCTTGAAAGGGACAGTGTAACCCGCCGCTATGTGGCCATGGCCAAACAGGCCGCAAAGGAAAGGCGGCTGGCGCAAAAAACCGCGCATCGTCTGCGCCGGCGTCTGGCCCGGAAATTACTCCTTGCCCGGATCGTTTGGTTTTTGAGGAGCTGGTGGCCAATGATACTGATCGTCGTTGCTTTTGCTCTGTTGGCCGGGCTGATAAGTGTCTACTGGGCCCATATCTCGGCTTTGTTTGACGCATTGGGCAACGTGAACTGGACGCATTCCCCAGCAGTTGGCCCGTCGGTAAACAAAACCGGCCAAGTTGCTTTGCACTGGTTTTGAGGCGGTCGATGTTGGAACAAAATCCATGGTTGACGCGCAGCTTGAGCCGCCGGGGCGGCCAGGGGCATTCCGGTCTGAAACGGCCCTACTGGCTGCGTCTGCTCGTGCTTTGCGCCATGGGGGCCGGCCTCTATTGGCTTGCGCTTTCCATCACCGAGCGGGCTTATGATCCCAATGGACCAGGCCGCGTTCTCTATCTGCTGCACGACGAAGTTTATCTCTGGCTGCAGGGGATCTTCTGGACCCAGTTTTTCCCCGTCAGCTTGATTTGGATCGTGCCGCTGTCGGCTCTGCTGCTGTTGCTTTTGGCGGAATTCCTGACGCCCTTGGGCACGCGCGGTTTGCAAAGGTCTTTTTTGCGCTGGCTCGCCACGAAGCCCGCACTCCATTGGGTCTTTCCGGGCCACTGGGGTTTTTCGGGCCACTGGGTCTTTCCGAGAGGTGGGGTCCGATCTTGGATCGATTCCGACCGCTGGCGTGCCATCGGTATTGACCCTGATGCCCTGCCCAGCAGATTGGGAGGCTTTTCCCTGCGCGTCGTCTTGGAACTTCACAGCCAAGCCTGGCAGGACCTGCGGGAGAGCCATGGTGCGGCGGGGGGTTCGAAAAAAATCGATGAATTGTCTATAAAGGCGGTGCGGTCGGCCGCCAATTCCTTGAAGCTGGCCCTTAGGCTCGCCCCGGAAAATCCCAGGGTCGTCCTGGCTATCGTTGAATTGATTGCCGTCAATCCCAAGACGCCAACGGTTGCAAGGCTCCGATCCGATCTGGAACGGCATCTGGAACAGCTGCTCATAAATTGGGACGGTGCGGCGCTTGAATTGGCGGAAATTAAAAAGACACTTGACCTGCTCGCAGGAACCACGCTGCCGTTAAGCAGGGAGGCGCGCGCCGGAGTCATCCGCTCTATCCTCCATGAAAGCGCGGCGCTGATTGCCATTTCGGACCAGGCGGAGCCGGCCCCCGGTCCGGTGGTGTTGGCGGTGCGCGCTATCCGCGTGGCCGCGGTGGCCCAGCTGGTGCACTCCCACGAGGCACGCTTGTTCTTTGAGCAATGGGTGAGTAACCGGGCCAGGACGGACGATGACGAAGCGGGTGACGTCTTTGCCCAGGCGGAAACTCTGATCGATTTTGCGTTCTGGGCCCGGCTTGCCGAGGACGCTGATCGGCGTAGCGCCGCCTTTGGATTGCCTGACGGGGCGCTGCCGGGCCTCGATGAGCTTTACGAACGACCGGAACGCTTCGCGTGGGATGGGACCGCGGCATGATGTCCCCTTGGAGCAAACGGCGCCGGCAGGACTTCGCCGAAGCGGTGGCACGCCGTCGGCAGTCTTTGAGAGACGCTCGTTTTCTCGATCGGATCGACGGCAGTCTGGCGATGCTGGTGTTGGTTTTTTTTCTCGCCATGGGTCTCCTGGGGTACTACGCCGCCGCCAGTATCAACCGGTCCGGCCAGTTCGATCCCCATGTCGTCATGCCCGTGCCTGACGACCGGATACTGAAAAACATCCGGGACAGCGATGCGGATTTTCTCGGTGCCGCGGTGCTGGACGACGGTCATGGGGAGATTCTCCTGCTCCGCAGTGACGGGCAGACAACCCGTTTCGACCCCGATAGCGGTCTTTTGTCCAACGAGATCCTGCCCCTTGACCGCGCCGGTGATCCGCCCGGCCGTCCGGTCGCCATCGGCGCGGGGTGCGGCTGGACCGACCCGGCCGAGGCCGGCCTGTCTTGCGATGGCAAGGACCGGGCCTTTGTGCTGACCGACCAGGGAAGCGTGCTCCAGCGCTCCAGCTCGGGACGCTGGTCGGTCCTCCTGGCCGCACATCGCTGGATCGGGGAAACGGGTGAACCGGTCCAACAGGATGATGTCACCGCCTGGGCCAGTTCGTCGGACGGCCAGTGGGTCGCGATCGTGGCGGGGGAAAACGGCCTTGCCCTGTTCAACGAGCATAGCGGGGAATGGCATCTTCCCCAAGGCCAGTCGGAGGTGATCGAAGCGGCTCAATCGGGATCGGTCGCCTTGGTTCCCGTCCCAGAGGGATTTTGGATTCCAAGCGCCAAGGGCTTGGGTTTCGTCGGAGTTGGGAAAAATCGCGCCGACGACGCCATTTCTTGGTCCCAGGACCGGACCCTGATTTTCAGGGACTTGGAAGTTGTTGCCGACGGGCGGGTCCTTGCCATTGTGGAAGGTCCCTGCGGCGATTTGCAAGGCGGCTGCCTGTCGATCGCCCAGGTCAAGGGCATCGACCGCTTGGAAAAGATCGTTGGCGAAACGGAAACCCTTCCAAGCCTCAACGATACGTCGATCCAACATGTGGTCCTGCAGGCGGGGCGCCCGGTGACCGTCGGGGACAGCGGCGTGCACAGCTATGACCCCGCCCTGCGCCGCTGGACGACCTTGCTGCCCGGGCAGCCCTCTGCTTGGTACGCTGATGCCACCGGCTGGCTTTGGGTGAGTCAAGGGGAAGACCTCTATCGCTTTGCCCAGGCCCGGGAGGACCAGAAGTGGACCATTGACAGCGGACCGTTTGTCCAACTCGCCGCTTTGGACGCGACCACATTGATCGGGCTCAATCGTGCGGGAGACCTGGTCTTGCTGCCGGAAAACGATGTGCTCGTCCACGGCCGGAATCCCATGCCGGCGGCGCCTGGTTTCGTCAGTGGTGCCTCGGTCGAAGATCTGACGATTTTGAGCGGACCCAAGGGTGTGCTGCTGCACGATGTGCCCGCCCGCCGGTTCACCTGGCTGCCCGCATCGGGCCTTGTCGGTGATATTGCTCAACTCAAAAACCCCGACACGGCACTCTATGCGGCGGCGGGCCGCTTCTGGTATGCCAATTCGGTGACGGGTCAGATTGGATTGATCCATCCCCCCCATCGCATCTCTCATGGGTCCTTGACCGCCAAACAGGTGGCCAGATTGCCCGCGCCGCTGATATCCGTCGCCGTCGATCGGCCCGAGTCTTTATGGGCGGTCGACGCGAACGGGCGGAGCTTCAAGCTGATGCCGTCCGCCGGACAGGGCGCAAGCGTTACGTCCCCAATCGGCGACCCCCGCGAAGGTCACGGTGCCCTGACAAAGGCAGCCGGTATCCAGGGAGGTCTGATTTTCGCGAGCGCCTCCCAAATCTGGTTTTACAACGAGGTGTTGCGGGAGTGGACCGGGCCATTCCAGCCCCCGCGGCCCAATTCCCTAGCCGATGTTGCCTATCCGGGTTCGACGGTTGTTTTGGACGAACGGGGCGCGGTCTTCACGGCCCGGCAGAAAAACTGGCAGGCCATTCTTGGGGGCGGCCCTGCGGCCGCGTTTTCCCACTCGCAATTGAGTGACGCCATGGCGTCGGGGGCGCAGCTCTACCTTGCCGGGCCGGGTGCGGTGCAAAGGTACAACGACCAGACACGCCAGTTTGACGGCCTTTGGCAGGGCGGGCAGGGGCCGGCCCGTCTCGTGGACATTCGGAACGGCGAGCCGGTTTGGCTTGCCGGTGGCGCGCTTCGTTTCGGCAACAAACTCATGTCGCCCCATCTGATCTCGGGTGCCTGGGCGGTCCGCGATGGCGTCCTGGCGCAGGCCCAATCGTCGAGCGGCCGTCCTTTTTTGATGCACTTCCTCGTGCCGGATGGCACCCCCAGGTGCTATTTCCGGGGTGTCCTTGCCCCGCCCGGGTCTTTTATCGATGGCGTCGATCTAGAGGACGGACGCGTTCTGGTGATGACCACCGGCGGTGTCGCGATCTACACGCCGGCCGAGCGGCGCTGGATTTCGGTCAAGGGCATTCCGGTGGCGGAAGGGACGCGTTTTCATCGCGACGGGGAGTGGCTGGTGGCCGAAACCGCCACCGCGCTCCACACCCTTCCTTTCGCCTCCATACCAAAGATCGATAGCTGCGCGGCGCCTGAAATCTGGATGGAGTGGAAAAACAGCCTCGTCGGCCGCGCCGCCGTGTTCGAACAAGGCCGTGGTGCCGTGCTGCTCAAGTCAGGCAGGATCCTGACCCTGCAGGACGGCACGGCCACACAAAGCCTTCCGGCGGCAAACACCGGTCCCGCGCCGGAAAAAATTCGCTCGGTCGCCACAACCGGCGCCGTTCTTTACGCGACGACCGAGTCCGCGATCTGGCGATACGGTGCCGACCGGCGCTGGCAGAAGGGTGGCTTGGTCCTGCCGCCCGGCGCCGGGGCCG